>JAIXVB010000448.1 GCA_027483245.1 Verrucomicrobiaceae bacterium
CAGGTCATCGACCCAGACAAAAATGGCGGAAGGGGTGGGATTCGAACCCACGGTGAAGTTGCCCCCACGTCTGATTTCGAGTCAGGTACATTCGACCACTCTGCCACCCTTCCGTGCTGACTTGCAGCGCCGTGATGTTAGCCGCCTGCGCGATCTTGGCAAGACGACGTTCTGGAGAATTTCACGCCGAGAACGAAATTCCCACGCAACGATTTCGGCACGTTTCGAGCCAAGTTTTTCACAATTTTGCGTTGGCGAAACCGACTTATTCACAACTCGTTCATCCTCAACGTTTTATCTCGTTTTTGCGAACATTCATAAATTTGAGCATCCCTTCTGCCATTATAACGCTGAAAAAATTTTTACGTCGTGGAACGCTTGGCGCTGCTGTGTGAAACATTCCAGACACCTCCACCCAGGCAAAAACATCTTGGCCGAACACAAGATGTTGTGCAATATGACCCCCGGCTCTCGCTACATGTAGTAGTTTAGAATTCCGAACGAATTCCCTCTTTTCATTCCCAAATTCACGTTCTTCAGCCCTCACGACTCCCGTCATCATGGAAAAAACCTACAAAATCGGCAACCGCGAATTCCCCCTGGATCATGACAAAGCAGAAGCTGCCTTTGCTGCCAAGCGTGTCATCAATGGTCGTCAAACGATGACCTTTAACCTCCTGCCGCTGAAGTATCAGTGGTCCTATGATCTTTACCGGATCATGAAGGCAAATCACTGGGAGCCTGAAGACATCCAGATGCAAAAGGATGTGGAGCAGTGGCGCTCCAATGAAATCTCTCAAAACGAGCGCTGGATCATCATGATGGGCATTGGTTACTTCAGCGCGGCGGAAGGCATCGTCGGTGACAACGTGCAGCACGTCGTCCGTGAACTCGTCACCGCACCGGAGCTGAAGCTCGTGCTGGGTCGCCACGCTCATGAAGAGAACATCCACGCGGACAGCCTGCTTTACATGATCTCCAGCCTGGGCATCAACCCGCATGAGTGCGAGGCCATGTTTGAGCAGATCCCGACGATCGTGAAGAAAAACGAATTCGTCACCAAACACTCCAACAACTTGCGTCGCGATCTCGATCTCACACTGCTGGAAAACAAACAGCTCCTGGCGAAGAACATCTTCGTCTTCGGTCAGTGCATGGAAGGCACGCAGTTCTACGGCCTGTTCGGCATGATCCTCAGCCTGTATCGCCAGAACAAGTTCCCCGGCATCGGCCAGATGTTCCGCTACACACTGCGTGACGAATCGAACCACATCGAAGTCTTCCGCAACCTGTTCATGGACCTGATCGAGGAGAACCCCGAAATCTGGACCGCTGAATTCCGCGAGGACCTCGTCAACACCATGCGTGAAGCCGTGGCCCTGGAAAAAGAATTCATCCGCGATTGCCTGCCCGTGAACGCCGTGGGCCTGAGCTCCGAAGAATTCGAACTCTACACCGACTACATCGCAGATCGCCGCCTCTCCGGCTGCGGCCTGCCTGTCCTCAACCCCGGCGCCACCAATCCACTCCCATGGCTGGCTGAGATGATGGACGTCCGCAAGGAACAGAATTTCTTCGAAGGCAAAGTCACGGACTATCAAAAGTCCTCCGCCCTTGCCGTCTGTTCCGACGACGACCTGTAATCTCTTTCACGGCTGTTGCGTCCTTGCTGGAGTGATCCGGCGGGGATGTTTCATCCTCCAAAATGCCTCGCTCCCGTTAACGAAATCCAATCGCCCGCTCCCGCCATGATTGCCAACCTGCTCCACGAAGATAAAGAACTCAAAAGAGTCGCCCACACCCCCAAGGACCAAAAGCCCAGCTTCAAATGGAGCGCGCTCACGGTAGGCAGCCCCGATGGCGGTGCCTCGGCCATCAAAGTGAAGGTCGGCGGCAATGAACGCGACTTCGACATGGGCGAGATCGCTGACACCGTCGGCAGCGCCCTGGCAGACCTTTTCATGGCCCGCCAGAAGGAGAGCGACATTTACAATGAGCAGAATCAACAGCTCGTGCAGACCATCTCCCGCGCCGTGGCCGAGGAGATCCAGCAGCGCACCGCCCAGCTTGCCGAGGGAGCCGGCAATGCGGCGACGCTGAGCGGCAAGGACATCTACCACTGCATCGAGCGCGCCCTGGTGCGCCACAATGCCCACGACGTGGCACGCAGTCTGGCTGAGCGACGCAAACGCAGCGAATACGACAGCTTGGCTGACAACACCCTGCCGCAGCCCCTCATCGTCAGCACCAAGGTCATCCGCCGCAGCGGCCAACTCGTGCCGTGGAATCACAACAAGATCGAGATCGCCGTGCGCAAAGGTTTCCTCTCCATGGAGATGGACTCCTCCCCTGCCGTGCAGGTCGCTGAGGCTGTCAGCCGCCACGTGGCCGAGGAAAACAAGCAGTTCATGCACATCGAAGACGTGCAGAACCTGGTCGAAGAAGAGCTCATGAAGCAGGGCTTCTTCAAAGTCGCCCGCGCCTACATCCAATACCGCGCCCTCCGCTCGAAAATGCGTGAAGGCGAAGAAGAAGCCGCCGATCTCGCCAACGAAATCGACAGCGAGCAGCAACAGGCCCTCATCGTCGTCAAAGCCAGCCCCACCGAAACCTTCCTCTGGGATGGCCAGGACCTGAAAAAGCGCATCGACTTCGCCATGCTCGGCCTCGACCTCTGCCTCACCCGCAATGAGATCGAGATGGAACTGCGCCGTTCCCTGAACTCCGACATCACGCTGGATCACCTGAAGCAGACCGTCATTCTGAATGCCAAGACCTTGATGCAAAAGGACGCCGACTTCGCCAAGTTCGCCGCCCGCATCCTGCTCAGCTACATCTATGAAGAAGTCCTCGGCTGGGACATCGTCCGCGACGGCATCGAGGCCCTGCGCGATCACCACCGCCGCGCCTTCCGTCGCAACCTCGCCCGCGGTGTCGAGATTGACCGCATCAGCCCTCGCCTGCTCCAGTTTGACCTGGACAAACTCGCCGATGCCCTGGAACCCACCGCCGATCTCGACTTCGATTTCCTCGGCGTCCAGACCCTCTACGATCGTTATCTCATCGTCGATAAAAAGACCAAACCCAACAAACGCCTCGAGGCACCCCAGCTCTTCTGGATGCGCGTCGCCATGGGCCTCTGCATTCGCGAAGAGAACCCTGAGGAAAAGATCATCGCCCTTTACAAGCTCTACAAAGGCCGCCGTTTCTGTTCCAGCACCCCGACCCTGTTCAACAGCGGCACCCTGCACAGCCAGCTCAGCTCCTGCTACCTCTACAAGGTGGACGACAGCATCGAGTCCATCATGATTCGTGGCATCGCGGAAAACGCCTTCCTCTCCAAATGGGCAGGCGGCCTCGGCGGCTCCTGGACCAGCGTGCGCGGCACCGGCGGTTACATCAAAGGCACCAATGGTGAAAGCCAGGGCGTCATTCCTTTCCTCAAGCTCCACAATGACCAGCTCATCGCCGTCAATCAGGGTGGCAAACGTCGCGGCTCCGGCTGCGCCTACCTGGAAGTGTGGCACAACGACATTGAGGACTTCCTCCAGCTCCGCGTGAACACCGGCGACGAACGCCGCCGCACTCACGATTTGAACACGGCCAACTGGATCCCCGACCTCTTCATGAAACGCATGGAGGCCCGCCAGAACTGGACCCTCTTCCGCTCCAACGAAGTCGCCGATCTCCACGAACTCTACGGCAGCGCCTTTGAAAAACGCTACACCGAATACGAAGCCCTGGCCAAAGCCGGCAAGATCTTCGGCCGCGAGGTCGAGGCCCTGGACCTGTGGAAAAAGATGCTCAAATCCATCTTCGAGACCGGTCACCCCTGGATCACCTTCAAGGACCCCTGCAACGTCCGCAGCCCGCAGGATCACACCGGCGTCATCCACAGCAGCAACCTCTGCACGGAAATCACCCTGAACACCAGCGCTGACGAGACCGCCGTCTGCAATCTCGGCTCTGTCCTCATCGACAATCACCTCGACGACGCCGGCAACATCGACCACGCCAAACTGCGCGAGACCATCCGCACCGCCGTGCGCATGCTCGACAACGTCATCGACATCAATTTCTACCCCACCGAGGCCGCCAAGACCTCCAACGAACGTCACCGCCCCATCGGTCTCGGCGTCATGGGCCTGCAATACGCCCTCTATCGGAAAGGCATCCCTTTCGCCTCGAAGGAAGCCGTCGAGTTCAATGACGAATTCATGGAAGCGGTCGCCTACTACGCCTATGAAGCCAGCAGCGACGTCGCCGCCGAAAAAGGCACCTACTCCAGCTACAAAGGCAGCAAATGGGATCGCGGCCTCCTGCCCCAAGACACTGTGGACCTCCTCGCCCAAGAACGCGGCGTCGAGATCGACGTCCCACGCGGCGGCAAGATGGACTGGAGCGGCCTGCGCGCCAAGATCGCCAAGCACGGCATGCGCAACAGCAACGTCCTCGCCATCGCCCCCACGGCCACCATTTCCAACATCATGGGCAGCAGCCCCTGCATCGAGCCGCTGATGAGCAACATGCTCGTGAAGTCCAACCTCTCCGGCGACTTCATGCTGCTGAACCCCTACCTCATCCGCGACCTCAAAAAACGCGGCCTGTGGACTCCCGACATCCAGAACAAGCTCAAATACATGGATGGTGAGATCGAAGGCATCGAAGAAATCCCAGTGGACCTCAAGCGCCGCTACGCCACCGCCTTCAGCATCGACTGGAGTTGGCTCATCGACGCCGCTGCCCGTCGTCAAAAGTGGATCGACCAATCCCAGTCCCTCAACCTCTTCTGCGGAGAGAGCGACATGCGCATCATGTCCCACATGTATCGCGGAGCCTGGAAAAAAGGCCTCAAGACCACCTACTACCTCCGCACCCGCAGCGCCTCGAACATCGAAAAAGCCGATGTCGAAGTGAAGAAAGAGATCCGCGGCATCATCGGCCAAGACCACAGCAAAGCCTACACCGAAGAGCAGATCCAAGCCTGCTCCATCGA
>JAIXVB010000550.1 GCA_027483245.1 Verrucomicrobiaceae bacterium
CCTGTCACCCGTCAGTTCAACGTTTCCCTCAGCATGAGCAGCACGAATCCTGATGAAATCATCATGTCACTCACCACTCGGGACACCAATGAGCGCATCGGTCCCCGCATCTCCATCCCCATGCCGTTTGATGCCTTCTCCACCGATCAGCTCGGCCTCTTCAACCGCACCGAAGACGATCTCCGCTCGGATGGTTCCTTCGCCGATCAAATCCGCATCGGTCTTACCCCAGAGATCGACCGCAAAGGCCTGCCGCTCCTCGTTCGCCGCGTCTTTCGCTGAAGCCCTCAAAACCCCAGCGTTTCCTCAACGGCCTCGTGATCACCACGGGGCCGTTTTGCGTCGAGAGTGCATTGGCCTTGGCATACCGCTTTTCCTCTGGGTCAGGCCTGGATGATCGTCATCAGCCCGGCCAGTTCATCGAAATGGGCATCTTTGCAAAAGAGCGGCAGGTCGTGGCTGTTCGCTGTTGCGGCGATCCAGAGATCGTTTTCAGGAATTGGCTTGCCTTTGGCGGCGAGTGCTTCTTTCAATTCAGCGTAAGCAGTAGCCGTGGCATCGTCTGGCAACAGGAGCACCACCTTGCTGTCGAGAGCTAGGCTACCAGGCATTTTCAGCAACGCAGCACTCATCAGCAGAGAACACACCAAGCCCTGGCAATGTCGAGAGTCTTGAAAGGGCACGCATTCCCGCGCCCTGCCATTCACTCGTAACGCGCCGGATCAAAGGGCGCTGTGTCCACAAAGGTCTTTCTTTCCAGCATGAGATCGGCGCAGACCTTCGCGGACCCTGGCGCCGATTGCAGACCCAGCATTTGATGGCCGGTGCAATAGACGAGATTTTTCCACTTCTTCGAGCGGCCAATCATCGGCACGCCATCCGGTGTGCAGGGACGCAGTCCGCGCCAGACTTCCCGAACGGCGGGATTTTCGGAAAGATGAAGGTATTCGGCCGCTCCTCGGCGAATCGCGTTCAAGCGACGTGGCGTGATTTCGAAATCTTGATTCACCAGTTCCAAAGTGCCCGCAATCCGAACCGAGTCCGCACGCGGAGTGACCGCGATTTTTCGCTCCAGGATCATGATCGGTATCGTCGGCTTCTTCTCAAAGTTCTCCACGATCATGCTGTAACCCTTACCGCCCAGGATCGGGACGCGAACGCCTAAACGCTTCGCAAACTCGGGTGACCAATTGCCCAGCGCGAGCACGACTTCCTTGGGCGCGAAAACGCCACGCGTGGTGTGCACCTCTTTGATCTTTCCGTTTTCAAAGGTGAAGTCGAAAGCTTCCGTGTTCGCCGAGATCTTTCCTCCCATCGTTTCGAACTCCTTCGTGATCGCTTGCACGATGGCGAGGGGCTCACCGTGTGCCTCCGTCGGGAAATAAACCCCGCCCTTGATCAGCGGTTTTAAAGCCGGCTCAAGTGCCAGCACTTCATCGCGATTTAACAGTCGGCCCGCGACTCCGCGCTCAGCCATGAGCTCCATTTCGAGTTTGGCGGCTGCCAGTCCCTCGTCCGTCGCCGAGACCATCAGCAGTCCCTTTTGATCGAAGCCGAAACTGTTCGCATTTCGTTTCGCGAGCGCCGCGTAGAACTCGAGACTGAACTTCGAGATTTCGGTCAGCACTTCGACCGACTTCTTCATTTTTTTCGTCGTCATGGCGGCCATGAACGACAGCAGCCAGCGCAGGAGATTCCAACTCAGTTCGGGTTTGATGCGCAGCGGGCTCTCGGGATTGAAAAGCCATCCGACCGATTTCCAAAACATGCCCGGCTGGGGCAGTGGCATCGAGAAACAGGGAGTCATCCAGCCTGCGTTTCCATAGGAGCAACCGAACCCCGGTTGACCCTTATCAATCAGGACAACCTGACGACCCGAGGACTGGAGTTCGTGGGCGACGGAGGAACCGATGATCCCGCCGCCGAGGACCAGGACATCGACCTCTTGGGAAAGGAGTGGGGGCGATTGCATCATGCTCAAAGGGCTTCTGAAAAGTGGGGTAACTCACGACTCTTTTCATCACATTCCCATTCTGTCGCCTCACCAAATTAGGCGAGCCGACAACGACCTCGATGCTGGCATCATCAGAGCCCAGCCCGTGGCAGACAAGCGTCAGCTCCAGCTAACAAGGAACACCGCAAGAGAGCAGAAGACCGCAGAGAATACCCTTTCAAATTGCATCTCTGCGGTCTTATAAACTCTGCGGTGTCAAAAGGCTTGGTTTGGCGCGTAGCGTTGTCACAATCAGAGGTGTCAACTTTCAGACAGTTGCCGCCTGATGTCATTTCACCTTCGAGGACTCAATCGATTTGATCCATTGAATGCCTGCGGGGATACCTTCTTTGATCATGGAATCATAGTGCTCACCAGTCGCTACCTCCAAATGTTTGACCTGCTTGCCCGCCTGTTGCAATGCGATAGCGTAGTCAGCGACCATGGAAAAGGGGACGTTCGAGTCGTCCTTGGCATTGAAAAGAAAGACTGGGCATTTGATTTGGGCGGCGTTTTGCAACGGGGAGTTTTCCGAGATGAACTTTTTCATTCCTGGAAAACTGGAGTCCATTTCGGAAATGGCCTTTTCGCCAAAGCGCTTTTCCAAGTCGGCAGGCGGCGCATAAGCAATGCAGCCTCGAAAACGCTCAGACCGCTGAACTAGATTCAAGGCCACAATGGCAGCGGAGCTATGGCCGGCGGCATACAAACGAGTGGTGTCGATGAAGGAATGCTTTTCCTTGGCCAGGGTTAGGGCCGCGACAGCATCCTTCAGACCGCCCCCACTTTGAATGAAGGTCATGATGGACTTCGTCACCGCCGCATCTGAAATCTCTTCTGGCCAGGGGCCGCTAAGTCCATAGGCGATCACCACAAAACCAGCTCTGACATAATCCAAGTGCTCGGCAACATCACCGTCGGCAAGTTTGATCCCATGAAACATGCGCGTGCCAGCAGCGGCGATCAGCACACAAGGAACAGACTCTGTCGGTGGGGTTGTCGGATGATAGACCCAGACCTGATTGCACGTGCCTGGCGCCTCATACTGCCTGCGAGTGATCTCAGGTGGTATGTCTTGTCCGAAGGTGGGGGTGCTGAGCAGAAAACAGAGGATGGGGAGCAGATGCTTCATACGGGAAAATGAACAGGTGGCGAACCCAGCAAAAAATAAACCCAAGTAAAGCTGTTAATGGCATTCACCCGAGAAAACTCATCTAGTTCCGCCTGAGCGTTACACTGCAAGGGATCAGAAGACCGCAGAGAATACCCTTTCAAATTTCATCTCTGCGGTCTTCTAACCTCTACTGTGTAAAAATGCTGAGGGCGGTCAGGAGAAGAACGATCGCTGTACTCAAGCGAGTCAAAAAGACAAATCGAAGCCGCACACCGAACCGCGATGGCAGCAATCCGAGTTGTCGTTTCTCAGACAGTTGCAGCATGACGGCATTTCTCCTCAGTTTGCTTGCTTGGCTTTATTCCTCTTCGAGGTTGGGTGGAGCCCCCTTCGAGAAATGCCAAACTCTCAATCCTTCTGCAGTCGCAGCTTTAGCCAAATCTGAATCTGCTGTAACAAGTACCGTTTTGCATTCGAAGGCATAGTGTCGTCGTTTCCCATGCAACACAGCATAAATTTGGAGAACATCTGAATAGTCGACTCCATGCTTTTTCACCAGTTGTCCGAGTTCATGGATTAAGCCCCTATCATGGGGTTTAAAATCGGCATCAATCTGGATAAGCTTTTCATCCAAAAATGCTTCCAGTTTTGCGATAGCAAATGTGTAGTCATCATCACTCAGTTCACGACGTTTCCACTTCCCCTTGAGCGCGCTCAGGGTTTCATACAAAGCGAACTCTGTTATATAACACATGGCTGAAGTGTTTCGCAGAATGTATTCTGTGATGACTTCACTTCCGTCTTCTTTGCATAAGATTTTGACTGCGACGGATGCGTCCAGGTAGTGAGATACTAGATAGCTCATGATTCAAAACAGCTTTCACCCAAACAAACTCATCTGCCCTGCGTCCTCGTCGCTGATGGCTTTCTTCCGTGTCTTTGCGGGCACGCTCGTTGGCACGGGAACCTCTTTAACGCTATCGGCGGGCTGGTGGCCGGCTTCGAGTTGTTGGAGGACTTCTTTGGCGCGGGCGATGACGTTCTCTGGTAGGCCCGCGAGTCGGGCGACTTGGATGCCGTAGCTTTTTTCGGCGCAGCCGGGGAGGATCTTGCGGAGGAAGATGATCTGCTGGTTCCACTCCTTCACAGCGACGTTGTAGTTCTTCACGGCACTGCGGCTTTGGGCGAGGGCGGTGATCTCGTGGTAGTGGGTGGCAAAGAGGCAGCGGGCACCGATGTGGTCGTGGAGATGCTCGGCGACGCTCCAGGCAATACTGAGACCGTCGAAGGTGCTCGTGCCGCGACCGATCTCGTCGAGGATGACGAGGCTGCGCTCAGTGGCGTTGTTGAGAATGAGCGAGGTCTCGTTCATCTCGACCATGAAGGTGCTCTGGCCGCGTGCGATGTCGTCGCTGGCGCCGATGCGGGTGAAGATGCGATCCACCAACCCGATCTCGGCGCTGGCGGCGGGCAGGAAACTCCCAATTTGTGCCATGAGGGTGAGCAGTGCAGTCTGGCGCAGGTAGGTGCTCTTGCCCGCCATGTTCGGGCCGGTGATGAGGATGAGGCGGCTTTCTTCAGGCTCCAAGGTGACGTCGTTGGGCACGAAGCGTTCGCCGCTCGTGAGGTTCTGATCGAGCACCGGATGGCGACCGTCGCGGATGAAAAGATGGCGCGTCTCGTTGAGGACGGGGCGGGTGTAATTGAAGAGGCGGGCGGTCTCGGTGAGAGAGCAGAGCGAATCGAGAATGGCGATGGCTTCGGCAGTTTCCTGGATGTGTGCGAGGTGTTCCAGCACGCGGCTGCGCAGGGTGAGGAACTCTTCGTATTCCAGGGCTTTGCTGCGCTCTTCACTACCGAGGATTTTGTCCTCCATGCGCTTCAACTCATCGGTGATGTAACGCTCGCCATTGACGGTGGTTTGTTTGCGATGGTAGTCGGAGGGCACGCTGCCGACGTTGGCCTTGGTGATCTCGATGAAGTAACCAAAGACAGCGTTGTATTTGATCTTGAGGCTCTTGATGCCAGTGCGCTCGATTTCGCGGTTTTGCAGGTCGGCGATCCACTGGCGACCGAGGGTAGTGGCGTTGCGGAGTTCGTCGAGAGCGGGGAGGTAACCCTCGCGGAAGACACCGCCTTCCTTGATCTGCATCGGCGGCTCATCGCAGATGGCGCGTTGGATTTCTTGGCAGAGTGGGGTGAGGTCGTGGAGGCGGGAAAGGAGATTGGTCTTAAAGGACGTATGCGACCTGTTGGACTCATGGAGGATGACTTTGAGTGATGGAACTACCTCCAATGAAACGGCCAGCGCCTGCAAATCACGGCCATTGCCGCTGCCTTGGCTGAGGCGGGAGCTGGTGCGTTCCAGATCGCGGATTTCTTTGAGCAGCGTGCGGATTTGACCGAGCAAAATGGGCTCATCCAGCAACGCGGCGATCATGTCCTGACGCTGGGTGAGCGTGTCGAGATCACGCAGCGGATGCAGGACCCAATGCCGGAGTTTTCGGGCACCCATGGGCGTGTTGGTGCGATCCAGGGCGCTCAGAAGCGTGTGCTGCGTGCCGCCGCGTGCGCTGACGAGTTCGAGGTGGCTCTGGCTGGCGGCATCGATGAGGACGCAGTCGTTGGTTTGCCCCACACGCAGGCGCTGGATGTGATCGACACTGCGCCGGAGCTGAAATTGCAGGTATTGCAGGATGCAGCCCGCCGCGCAGATGGCGGCGTTCATGCCCGTGCAGCCAAAGCCATCGAGCGACTGCACTTTAAAATGCTGCGTGAGGCTGTGCTGGGCCTGATCGAGCAGGAAAAGGTAACTTTCGATGGGTTGCGCGCTGCTCGGGCTGCCGAGGGCGTCGATCACTTCGTGTTGGGCATCGCTGTAGAGGAGTTCGCTGGCTTGGAGGCGCTCCAGTTCATCGGCGAGTTCGGTAGTGTCCTTGAATTCGGCCACTTCGAATTCACCCGTGGTATGATCGACATAAGCGAGGCCGAGTTTTTTGCCCTCGCGAAACACGGCGGCGAGGTAGTTCGGGCGATTCGAATCGAGCAGGTTGAGGTCGTTGATCGTGCCTGCGCTGAGGATTTGGGAGACGGCACGCTCGACGATTTTTCCAGGCACTGGATCGGTGGTCTGCTCGGCGATGGCGACACGTTTGCCACCTTTGATCAGCTTAGCAATGTAACCCTGGGAGGAGTGATGAGGCACGCCGCACATGGGCACGCCGTTGCGCTTCGTGAGGGCGACATTGAGGATCGGGGACGCGACTTTGGCGTCTTCAAAAAACAGCTCGTAGAAGTCGCCGAGGCGGAAAAAAAGCAGCACGTCCTCAGGCAGTTCGCGCCGGATGGCGAGATACTGTTTCATCATGGGAGTCGTGGCGGCGTCGGACATGGGTGGGGAGAGTCGGGAGGGTCAGGGAATGGTCAAGCGGGCGGAGGCTCATGGGCCCAAAATGGCCTCGGTCATGCGCATGGCCTCGACATTGGGTTTCACCTGATGCACACGCACGATTCGGGCCCCAAGTTCACGCGAGTAGGCAGTGAGGGCCACGGTGGGCCAGTCGCGATCTTCGACCGCCTCGGTTTCCAGCAATCGGCTGATCATGCTTTTTCGTGAGACACCGACCAGCACCGGGCGTCCTTTCACGGCCAGCTGAGGCAAGGACTTCATGAGGGTGAGGTTATGCTCCAGCGTTTTGCCAAATCCAAAACCAGGGTCGAGCACAAGGCGCGCTGGATCGATGCCGAGGTCCGTGAGGATGCGCAGGCGTTCTTCAAAATAGGCCTGCACTTCAGCGACGACATCCTGATACGTGGGCTGCTGCTGCATGGTGCGCGGCGTGCCGATCATGTGCATGACCACGAGACCGGCATCGGTTTCAGCGGCCACACGAGTCATCATGGGGTCGCCACGCAGTCCGGTGACGTCATTGATGATATCGGCTCCGGCTTCGAGTGCCGCACGGGCGACGGAGGCCTTCATGGTGTCGATGGAGATGAGCGTCTGGGTTTGCGAACGCACCGCGCGGATGACCGGCAGGACGCGGCGCAATTCCTCAGCTTCCTCCACGGGATCCGCTCCCGGGCGGGTGGATTCACCGCCGATGTCGAGAATGTCTGCGCCCTCAGCGACCAAGGTCAGTGCGTGTTCGACAGCTCGTCCGGTGTCCAAGAAACGCCCGCCATCGGAGAAGGAGTCGGGTGTCACATTGACGATGCCCATGACCAGACCGCGCTGAGTGAGGTCGTGGTCCTGTCCGTGGATGCGCCAGAGGAAATTCATCCGCGCAGTTCAGGCGAGGTGAAGACCAAAGTAAAGCCTCGACGCAGTGTAAGACATGGGCTTCAGAGTCGTTCACTCGCACTCATGAAATCCGTCTTGTCTCTTTTCTTTGGATTTGCCCTCCTGGCCTCCGTCTCTGCCGCGGATCGGCCGAATGTGATTTTTATCCTGGCTGATGACCTGGGCTACTCCGATCTGGGCTGCTATGGTGGCGAGATCGAGACGCCGAATTTGGATGGTTTGGCGAAGAATGGCCTGCGATTCACGCAGTTCTACAACACCGCGCGCTGCTGGCCGACACGTGGAGCCTTACTGAGTGGTTACTATGCGCAGCAGATTCATCGTGATGCGCTTCCGGGAGTCGGCGGCGGTGGTCAAGGCGTGCGGCAGGCTTGGGCCAAGCTGCTGCCTGAATTCCTTAAGCCTGCGGGTTATCGCAGTTATCACAGCGGCAAATGGCACATTGATGGCAAGGTTCTAGACGCTGGATTTGACAGGTCGCTCGACATGAAAAATCAGGGCAATTTTTTCACTTCGGCGGGCAACTCGATCGACGATGTGCCCGTGAAACCACCCGTGGATGAAAAGGGTTATTATGCCACGATTGCCACGGCGGATCATGCCATCGAGTGCTTGAAGGATCATGCGAAGAACCATGCTTCGGCCCCCTTCTTTCATTACATCCCCTTCATCGCACCACACTTCCCGCTGCATGCCTTGCCAGAAGACATCGCCAAGTATCGGGATCGTTATCTGGAAGGCTGGGAAAAGATGCGCGAGGAGCGATACAAACGGCAGCGTGAGGCAGGCATCACATCGACTGAGTTGTCGAAGTTGGAGCCTGAAGTGGGACCTCCGTATGCCTTTCCGGAAGCCATGGAAAAGCTTGGGCCAGGTGAAGTGAATCGTCCCTTGCCCTGGTCAGAATTGACCGATGAACAGAAGCGGTTTCAGGCAACTAAAATGGCCATCCATGCAGCGATGGTGGATCGCATGGATCGTGAGATCGGACGCATCCTCGAGCAGTTGAAGGAGATGGGTGCGTATGAAGACACGCTGATTTTCTTTGCCTCGGACAATGGTGCCAGTGCGGAGATCATGGTGCGCAATGGCGGTCACGATCCTCAGGCTGCACCGGGTAGCGCAGCGACGTATCTATGTCTTGGGCCTGGTTTTTCCAGTGCCTGCAACACACCGCATCGACGGCACAAAACCTGGGTGCATGAAGGGGGCATCAGCACACCTTTGATCGTGCATTGGCCCGCAGGGATTGGGGCGAAAAATGAACTGCGGCATACGCCTGCTCACGTGGTCGATATTGTGCCCACGGTGTTGAAAATCGCAGGCGTTCACAAGTTCAAGGAATGGCAGGGCACCGCGCTACCAGAGGCCCCCGGCAAAAGTTTGGTGCCGACCTTTTTGAAGGACGAAGTCATCCCGCGTGAATCCATCTGGTGGTTGCATGAAGGCAATCGGGCGGTGCGAGTCGGCGACTTTAAGCTGGTGGCCGCCGAGGGGGAACCTTGGGAACTCTACGACCTGAAAACAGATCGTGCGGAGCAGCACAACCTCGCCACGCAGATGCCTGAGAAGGTGAAGGAACTGGAGCAGATCTGGCAAAAGCAGACCGATAGCTTTTCGGAGTTGGTGAAAAAGACCCTCGATCAGCAGCCCAAACCTGGAGCCAAAGGAAAAGGCAAGAACAAGGGCAAGAACAAGAAGTGATCGTGCTGCCTTGAGGATTGTTTTCGCCTAACCAACAACACGCCATTTTTCATGACCCGTTTTGCGCTGCTTTTGCTGCTGTCCCTCGCCTGGGCGTCACATTCCCAAGCTGAAAAACCCAATGTGTTGTTCATCGCCATCGATGATCAAAACGATTGGATCGGATGCCTCGGGGGGCATCCGCAAGTGAAGACACCGCACATCGATGCGCTGGCGAAACGCGGAACTCTATTCACCAATGCGCACTGCCAGGCCCCGCTGTGCAATCCTTCGCGCTCCAGTCTGCTGACCGGTCTGCGCCCCAGCAGCACCGGCATCTATGGGCTCGCGCCGGGCATCCGTGAGGTGGCGCAGACGCAGAAACATGTGACCTTGCCGCAGACCTTCACACGTGAGGGTTACTTCACCTATTCCTGTGGCAAGATCTATCACGATGGCTCCATGCGCGGCGGCGATCAAAAGGCGGAATTCAATGAGTATGGTGATCGTGGCCCGATGCCAAAGCCCAAGACACCGATTGCCAAGTTGCCGGGACCTGGGCGGCATCCGGCGATGGATTGGGGCGTGTTTCCAGAAAAGGACAGCGACAATGGCGACTGGAAAATTGCCACGGCTGCCGTCGATGCCCTTCAGCGGGCCCCGCAGGACAAGGCCTTCTTCATCGCGGCAGGTTTTCGTTTGCCTCATGTGCCCTGTTTTGCTTCCCAAGCTTGGTTTGATCTGTATCCAGACAGCACGCTGGAGATGCCTTTGGTGAATGAAGAGGATCGAGATGACCTGCCCAAGTTCGCGGATTTCCTGCACTGGAAGCTGCCTGAGCCTCGTCTGAGCACGCTGCGTGCGGCGAATGAGTGGCGACCTCTGGTGCGGGCTTATCTGGCCTGCATCAGCTTCATGGATGCTCAGGTGGGGCGAGTGGTGGAAGCCTTGGAAAAAACCGGACGGGCTGACAACACGATCATCGTTCTTTGGAGTGATCATGGCTGGCATCTGGGTGAGAAGCTCATGACCGGAAAGAACACGCTGTGGAATGAAAGCACGCGTGTGCCCCTGCTGTTCGCGGGTCCTGGCATCGTGGCGGGTCAGAACTGTGCGCGTCCTGCCGAGTTGCTGGACATCTTTCCCACGCTGCTGGAACTGGCTGGCCTGCCTGCACGTGCGGATCTGGAGGGGCACAGCCTCGTCCCGCAGCTGAAGGATGCGAAAGCCGAGCGTGAGTGGCCTGCGATCACCACACACAATCAGGGCAATCACAGCATTCGCACGGAAGAATGGCGCTACATTCGCTACGCGGATGGCAGTGAAGAACTCTACGATGAGAAAGCGGACTTCAATGAGTGGAATAACCTCGCCCAAGATCCCAAGCATGCGGCGACGAAGGCTCAGCTCGCCAAATGGCTGCCCAAGGTGGACAAAGCGCCTGTTCCGGGCAGCAAAAATCGCATTCTAACCTTTGACCCGACCACAGGGGAGGTGCTGTGGGAAGATGCCAAGGTGGACAAGACGTCACCGCTGCCGGAGCCTTGAGATTGGATCAAGGGCTCAGCTTGCCATCGGCTATCTCGCTGGCATCTTAAGAGCCCGCATGGAACCGCTCCGCCGCATTGTTTTTGCCATCACCGTTTTTCTCGTCGCCTTCATCATCTTTTCCATCTGGCGAGGAGGTCAGGAGGGCTATGGACTGATGAATCTGCTGAGGGGGGAATCGCCTCAGGTGGAGAAATTCACACCGGCGGCTGAGGCTCAGCTCGATCTCAGCGACATGAAGGTGATGAGCGCCCTGAACGATGAGTTTTCCAAACTCTCCGCTGCTGTGCTGCCGAGTGTTGTCAGCGTCACCACCCGCACTCTGACGCAGGGTGAGACGGGCTGGCATCCCTTCTTTGGTCTTGTGCGCGGGCGGCCCCAGGTCATTCCAGGACTGGGCTCGGGCGCGATCATATCCAAAGAAGGTCATGTGGTGACCAACTACCACGTCATCGCCGAGGTGAATGAGGTCATGGTGACGACCAATGACAATAAGCAGTATCCCGCTCGTGTCCTTGGAGCCAGTCAGGAGCGCGACATCGCCCTCTTGAAGATCGAA
>JAIXVB010000590.1 GCA_027483245.1 Verrucomicrobiaceae bacterium
GAAGAGTTCATCCCCCCTTTCCCGCCGACAGTTCCTGCATGGCGCAGGCATCCTGCTCGGCCTGCCATGGTTTGAGTCGGTATCATCCTTCGGCGCTCCCGTTGTCAAAGGCACCCCGCAGGCTCCACGACGCCTGGGCATTTGCTTTTTCGGCAATGGTGTGAACCCACATCATTGGGGAGCCTCCAATGGCCCTAGCGGCCTGGAGTTTCTGCAAACGCTGAAGCCCCTGGAACCGGTGAAGAACAAGGTGATGGTTTTCAAAGGCCTGTGGAATCCCTCCACCGTCGCAGGCCCCGGAGGTCACTACCCGAAGATGAATATCCTTTCCGGGCTGAAGGTGAAACAGACCACCACCGACGTGGAAGTGGGTCTGACGATGGATCAGATCATCGCCAACAAAATCGGCCAGCAGACCCCCGTGGCCAGCCTTGCCATTGGCACTGAAGGGCCCAAGTACAGCACCGACAGCGGTTACACTTCGCTTTATTCCGCTTACCTCTCTTGGAGCAGTCCCACGACCCCTGCCCCCAAAGAAATCTACCCGCAGCAGGCTTTCGACCAACTCTTTGATGACGGCAGCAAACGTGCCCGCGACAAAAGTGTGCTGGATCTGGTGATGAAGGACGCCAGCAGCCTGCGCGGCAAACTGAGCCGTCGTGATGGCCAAAAGCTGGACGAATACCTGAGTTCTGTCCGCGATCTGGAGCAACGCATTGAGCGCTCTGAAAAACTCTCCACCGCCGAAGCCACCACCCGCGGCTGGCAGCCGAGTGTGAAGACTCCCTGGTTAGCCCGCCCAGCCTCAGGCATTCCAGCCCAGCAAGAAGAGCACGTCCGACTGATGCTCGACATCATGGTGCTGGCTTTCCAGATGGACCGCACACGCGTCATCACCAACATGCTCACCAATGACCTCTCGGGCATGAACTTTGGTTTCCTCGGCATCAAAGGCGGACAGCACGAACTCTCCCACCATGCCAATGATCCCGACCGCCTTGCATCCTATCAAAAGGGCAATGAGTTCATGGTCAAAGTCTGGTCAGAAGCGCTGCAAAAAATGGAAGCCACGCAAGAGGGCGAGCGCAGCTTGTTGGACAACAGCATGATCCTGCTGACCTCCAGCCTCTTTGATGGCAATGCCCATGACTCCACCCAACTGCCTCTCATCCTCGCTGGTGGCGGCGGTGGCACCCTGCGTGGTGGACGTGCCTTTGACTACAGCAAGGACCCGAACCGTAAACTCTGCCGACTCCACCTCGCCATGATGGATCGCATGGGCGTGAAAATCAGCCACTTCGGTGATGCCGACAACCCCCTACCTGATCTTGTCTAAGTCAGAGCTTCCTGGTTCAAAGGCAGATCGATTGGCGAATTAGCCCAGTTTGCTTAACTGACGCTAAGCAGCAGGAATTTTCCGAGAATCGGCGGTTCAATCGTTGGAAACCTGCCCCACACGGCAGCTTGCAATGGGGCTGGGGGACGTTATCTGGAGCGGAATGTGCTAACTCCCTGCGCCGATGTCCGACACTGATGCTCATGATTTTCCCACCGCTGATGTGTTGAGCACTTGGTTGCCTCAATACCAGGTGCATGAGTGCCTCAGCGAGGGTCAGGAAGGGGCTGTGTATCGGGCCGATCAAACGGCGCTCGATCGCACCGTGCTCATTCGTCTTTTGCCGGAGCCATCCATGGAGGAGGCCACGGTTCTGTTGGCTCGCCTGCGGCAGCGGGCACGTCTTTTGCATCCCTCCCTGCAGGCCGTGTATGACTTTGGCCGCACTCACGGAGGTCCTCTGTATCTGGTGACGGAATACGTGCAGGGCGAGCTTCTAGAAGGGCTGGTGACGGAGCGCAAGATCACCCCGAAAGCCGCCTTTCCCCTGGCCCTGCAACTGTGTGACGCGCTCCAGATCATCCATGATCATGGCAGTGTCCACGGAGCCCTGAATCCGCGCACGGTGCTGGTCACTCAAGAGGGGTTGATCAAACTCACCGGCATGGGCATGGCGGTGAGTACTGAGGGTGAATTGTCCTGGCTGCAAACCTTCACCGGCAGCCTCACCCAAGACCTTCACGATCTTGGCATGACGCTACACTTTTTATTCGCGCGTGTTTTGCCCGGTGCCGATGGCCGGGTCTCCCGTGATCTGCCGCCTGCTTTTGCACGAGTGCTGCGCTTGTGTTTGGAACCCGAGATTACTCGCCCCTATCGAAGCGCGAAGGATGTACAAGCAGCGCTGACGGAAGCCCTGCGAGCGGAACAACAGACCGCAACGACATCGACCAAGTCCAAAGTCGTCATCGCTCCGGGAAAACCAGCAACTCCGGCTTCTGCAAAGTCGGCTGCAACGCAGGCACCCGTCAGCAGGCCACCGCCAGGGCCGCCTCGCCCAGTCATGCCACCGACTCAGGTGCATCGCTCAGGCCCCACGTTTTTCCAAAAACTGGATGCCTTCTTCTGGAACATGCTCAATGCAGGGCTGCACATGATCGTGACCCTGGTGAGTTTAGGCAGTCTGTTTGCCCTGATTTATTTCAAAGATCACATCGTCATCGAACATGTCGAAGGCAAACCCGCCGCTCGCGACACCGAAGTCGAGGAGCCACCGATTCCTGCGGCCGTGATGGGGGCTCTGCCTCCGGCCCCGACCCTTCCGACGGCTCCCACGACGGTCAACAAACCCATCTCACTGCCTCTCCCTCCTGCACCTGTCGATCCTTTTGCTGAACTACGGGCGCAGTATCTCGGTGCAGTGCAAAAAGCCGCGAGCGAGGCCCTGGAAAAAGTGCGGCTTGATGACCTCCCCCACCTGCAACGTGAATTGACCCTCCTCCAGCAAGGCGGCGATCCACCCGAGGTCGATGAAGCCAATCTGCCCGCTTCACTCAAAGCACTGCGGAAACGCTATCGTGAAGTGCGTGC
>JAIXVB010000310.1 GCA_027483245.1 Verrucomicrobiaceae bacterium
CGGGCGATAAGAGTCATGAAAAAAGAAGGCTGCAGAGGCTATTGCTGAGCGGGAACGACGGGCGCTGGGATCAACTGACGGCGGCGTGAAATCGTGGGTGGGGTGGAGGGATTGGCCCCAGGCTGGACCACGGCGTTGGGAGCGACTCCGCCTGGCTGGACGGCACCCGTGACATTTTGAACTCCGCCCATTTGATTGATGCCTGGGACCGATTGACCGGCCTGCACCGCGCCCGGCTGCTGAAGACGAGCCTGATTGGCAGGGCTGACAGGAGCACCCGGTTGGCCTTGAGGACGGGCATTGGGATTTCCTGGAACACCTCCTGGAGTTCCAGGCTGTGCACCGTTGGCTCTCAGGGTGTTATTGATGGTGAGAGGTTTGCTAGTGAGGTTCTCATCGTATTTGAGTTCCGCTTCTTCATTTCCTTTGGCGACTTTTGCATAGGCCTCCTCACGATTGCGACTGAACTTGGCTTCGATGAGTCGAAACTCCGCATCTGCGCCATCTTGATTGGTGAGGCGTTTGGATTCGCCCGTCTGTTTGTTGGAGATGTAAATGATGTCTTTCGAGCCCATGCGCGACATCGCGGCCAAGGCCCAATCTTTGCTGAAATCATCTTTGGCCTGAGGGGGGGCGACTGTCTTTAACAGGAATGGATTTTTGCTCCAAGAAGCCTCATATCGATTGCTGGGGTATGCCTGGGGGATCACAGGCTCATCGACGGCTGGCACGGCACTGGCGAGCGACTCTGGCAGGGGTTCACTCACCTCCGCAGGGGCTTCTGCGACAGGGGGCGCGGACTCAGACTCTGAGATTGTCTCCTGACCGTAGCTGGAAAACGCACCGATCAACAGTAGCAGCATGAAGAGCGGTTTCATAAGGGTGGCAGGCTGAACCATTTATGGACGTTCATGTTGACGATGACCTGACTGGTATCCTCTTCGTTGGGAGTTATCGATAGAGCGGGAATCTGAATGTAAGACTCGGGCTTTTGCAGCTCATAGAGCCATTGGTTCATTTCCTGCCAACCAGCGCGAGCTTCAATGATGACGTGAGAAGAGGTTAATCCGGCACGCTCAGAGGGCTCGGTGGGCTGCGTTTGGCTGAGTGTCACACTCTGCGCACTGGCGCTGCTGCGGAGATCATCGACGAACTTGCTATCCACTTCACCACGCTTGGTGAAGACCGGCAGCTTTTCTTTGAGCCAACCCGAGCGTTGCTGCCAGAATTCCTTCTGGCTAAGAAGCTCATCAGCCTCGGCTCGCCGTGATTCGATAGCCAAGGCATCGCTATCCACACGCAGTTTCCAGGCTTTGAGTTTGGTCAGACCGACGAACGCTCCGCCCACAATGAGAACGATGCCAAGACCAATGGCGAGACGTTGTTCGCTAGCAGTCATCGTTGCGATACCTCCATGTTTTCTTCGGCGACAACTTCAGCAGGACGTCCTTCGGCATGAAAAGTGGCTTGGCCATCTGGCAGGTTGGTCGGTGAAGGAAACTCCCAAACCCAGCGCTTAAATGCTTCTGCAGCCATGAGTTTATCTCGGAATTGAAGACCATGACCAAGGCTGGAGGCCTGACCATCCAAAACCACCCCGTCTTCACGCACTTCAAATTTGGTCATGCGAATGCCATCTGGCGGCAGCAACATGACGAGTTGGTGGAGCGATTCGACCGGATATAGATCAGGGGTGATGGCGGGGAGCATGTCGTCCCAGGCCGCACGGGCATCACGGATGCTTTGCAGTTCGCCCTCAATGCTGTTGAGATACTTTTCCTCAGCGACCAGAGATCGTTCACGAATCAGGACACGAGCAGCGAAGGCACCCAAAGCCGCGACTAACACGAAGGCAAAGGCCATGACGCCCATGATGAACATCCGGCGCTGCTGACGCTCGTGACGCCACTTCACCACGGAAGCGGGCACCAGTCTCGTGGTATGCGTGGGCACCTGCGGCGGCTCATCTTTGCGGAGGGTCACGGGAAGATCGACCGCATTCGCAAAACTCTCCGGCACGGCTTCTTCCGTCTCGTTGAGTGCAACAAGGCAAATGGATTGAAGATTTGGAGTGAGGCCAGCCAGTTCGAGGGAAGCCAGGATGCAACGCACTTCCGCACCTGCATCGGCGTCGAGTGACCGGGCTGCGAGGGCTTGGCAATGCAGAGGCTCCCCTGATTCGTGTGGGATCGCAAAAACGTAATTGCCAGCTTCGTGCCAGATCAAAGCCTCGCCCGGATTCAATTTCCGAAAGGCGACAGAGGGAGCATACTGAGCCTCACGCCCATCACCCAGAATGGCCGGAGGCAACGAACCGACCTGAATGAAGGTAGAAGTCCGCTGATCACGCTCATCTTGGCCGAGGGGATGCAGCTCATAGTTGAAGGTCTCTGCCGTTTCAGAACTGAGGCCTGCTGCCTCTAATTCCAGTTGTGCAGCCGCTTCTCGGCGCGATGCATCCACGCCTTGGAATCGCAGGGGAACGGACACGACATTGCGTGCAGGCAGTGCGACCCATTCCGCCCCTTTGCGGGATTTTGATTCCATTTCCAA
>JAIXVB010000573.1 GCA_027483245.1 Verrucomicrobiaceae bacterium
TTCTCCATGATCAAATCGGCGATCTTGCGCCGCGCTTCATAGAGCTTTGCCGGGTTATCTTCCCAGTCGCCAAACCCACGCGCAAAGGTCGCTGCCAGCTCGAGCGCGTCTTTTTCCACCCCAAGATCGCGCGCCAGCATGAGGTAATCATAGTCCTCCACCATCTCACGCAGCCATTTCAGACGCAGGCTAGCCACCGGCAGATCACGTCCCTGTTTCTGCTTCGTCGCCGGATAAATGAAACTGCCGTCGCCATTAAAAACATCCCCGTCTGGATGCTGGAAACTGCCCGCATCCGCCCAGACATCGACACCTGGACTGGCAAACAAGGTATCCCAATAACACAGACCTGTGATGCCATGACGCGGCATGACCCAGCCCAGGATGCGATGATTCATCGCCGGAAAATCCAGGCACCAAACGGGTGGGTTGGACTCTTTGAGCTGCTTCGGTTTGCCATGCGCAGACTCCCAGGCGTTCGGCATCTGAACCAGCGCCGCGTAACACCAGATCTCATCCCCCGCATTCAGGCGACGAGCGATGTCGCGTTTGCCATGCGGAGATTCCATGTCTTCCCAGACCTGCGAAAAGTGCGGCACCCAGATGTCCACATCGCCATCCAATCGGCCCCACCACCAGCTATCGGGTGTGGGTTGTTCGGTGATGAGCAGGGGCACGCGCACCTGATGCACGGCCTCCACCTCATTGAAAAAATCTCCCCAGCGTCGCACCTTGGCATAACCCTCGGCATCATTGGGCTCATCCAGGTCTCCCATGATCACGTAACCGCGTGATCCAGCCCGGAGCTTTTGCAGCAGTTTCATCCAGGTCGCCGTGTATTCCATCGCAGCTTTGCGATCTTTTCCCAAGGGGTCCGCAAAGGGCCACTGCGGCCAGATGGGCAGTCCCAGCGTGCTGGCATGGCGGTGCAGCAGATGTTTTCTCATCCCGGCTTCCACCTTCGCCACATCCAGCTTGCCACTGCCACCGTCAGGATAGGTCGGATAGGTTTGATCAATGCTGAGACGATGGTCAGCCAGCAGGTCATAGTATTCATCCAGCAGAGCGCTCAGCTCAGGAGAGGGTGGTTCATGATTGCGGTCAAACCCATGCACTTCGGCGATGCGACGCCACACGGTCATAATGGAGGTGCGCATGCGCGGGACCACGGGCATGTCAAAATCTGCCACAGTCAGCACCAGCGGAGCTGACAGGCCTGAGTTCAGGCTCACCTGCCCTTTGTAAGTGCCCGCTGGAGTCCCATATGGCACAAAAAAGTCTAACCAAAAGGGTTGATTCACGGTTTCACCCTCGGGCAAATCCTGCCAAGCGAAGTCCTGCGGAACCAACGCGTCTGGATATTCCCCAGCAGGGAGAGGCGACATGGGCGTGGACTTTGTCACCTTCACATAATGCTCACGCAGCACTGTGGGCGCCGGAATGCTTTTGCCCTCGAGTCCCGTCAAGACCGTGACCTCCAGGGACTTGCCTTTCAGTTCTTGCGAGGGGCCTGTGAGAATGACCTGGAGCGACTCCCATTCTCCACGTGCCGCGTGCAGTTCGACGACATTGCTCGGGGACACCGACTCGGTTCGTGAGACACGTGTCATCGCATCCACCAGAGCCACTCGCAGCTCAGCATGCGCGGTGGCGGTGAGAAAACAGGCCGCGATCCAGCCCCTCATGCTGTCAGCACCTCCCGATACACGTTGGCATACCCCTGGGCTGCGACAGCGATGTCAAAACGCTCCACCGCATGGCGGCGCAGGCTCTCGGAGCTGGGAGGATGCGCGAGGGTCTGCTCCCAGGCCTTGGCCAGTGCTTCCGGTTCCTTCACCGGCACCACTTTTCCCAGACCTGCCATGAGGCGCGCGCAGTCCCCCACATCCGTGGTCACGCAGGGAACACCACAGGCCATGGCCTCCATCAGCGTCATCGGACAAGCCTCGGTGCGTGAGGAAAGCGAGAAGATGTCCAGCGCAGGATACACACGCTGAGGATCCGCGCGGAACGACGAAAAATGCACCTGCGTCCGTTTGGGCATCACCGACAAAGCCGCCCGCGCGCAGTCGTCGAGTTCCCACTCATCGCCGCCACACAACCAAAAATGGGCCTCGGGGTGACGTGCCTGAAACAGCGCAGCGGCACGCAGCCAGGTGGCCAAATTTTTCATCTCATGAAACCGCCCGATGAAGCCGATCAAAGGAGCCTCGAGTGGCACATGCAACGACTTCCGAAAGGTCGCCCGCGCCTCGGCATCCGGCACAAAACGGTCCGTGTCGATGCCGTTGGGCACCCAGGTCATTTTTGCACTGGGATACCCCAGCGGCAGGTGATCTTCCATCGCCGCTGCTGAGCAGGAAAGGATACGCTGAGGAATCACTTGAGAGCTGGTTCCGATCAACCAACGAAACACCGCCATCTTCAAATCCGAGTCGCCAGGATTCCGATGAATTTCCCGGCAATGAATGCCCCACACGACATGCTGAACACCCGCAACACGCGCGCACCAGCCGCCGACAAAATCGGCATGATGCATCCAGGTCTGAAATACTTGAGGCTTGATCTGTCGCAGCAGCCGGATCAACCGCACCAGGGTCTCGCGGCGCAGAAAGGCGGTCGCTTCCAGATCATGAACGTCGGCACCTGCTGCTCGCAGTTTGTCCATGGCTTCTGGCCACGGGCGACCGTCCATCACGATGACGACAGTATGCCACTTTGTGTGATCCATCTGCGCCACGAGGTTCATCAGCATCGACTCCGCCCCACCGCCGCCTGGGGCTGCGATGAAATGGGCAATGGTCGGCACAGGTGCGACGGATTCAGAGGCAGGCATGGCGGTCTCATTCGTGCGCATCAGGCGCTTCTCAGGATTCTCCATTTTCAGGAAAACATGCCACATTTTTGAGATCCAACGACGAATCCCTTCGCCATGAGCACTCATGGTGTCGATCGTTTTCACGTCGCACCTCCTCTCCAGCGCCGCACCAGTTCAAAGGCACCCGAGACCGTGGCCTCGGCCTCCCACAGTGATTCCGGCGAGCCGTAACGTGGCCATTGAAGCATCGTTGATTCGGCCCCGAGGCGACCATTGATCATCGTGCAGGCCGTTTGAAAACCCGCCTCCTTCAGCAGTTCGACCGTCGTTTCGGTGAAGTCGCCGGGTCCTCCATTCGGGAAGGCAAACAGGCGCGGAGTCTGGCCCAGCTCAGCCTGAATCCGATCTCGACAGGTTTGAATCTCCTCCCGTTGATGCTCAGGCGTGCAGCGAACGAGGATCGGATGGGTATGCGTGTGCCCGCCAAAGCTGATCAGTCCCGATTTTTGCATTTCACGGACCTGATTCCAACTCAACGCGCGGCTCACCGCGGGGATCGTTTTGGCCGGAGCCAGTTCATGAACTCGACGCTGCACTTCCAGGCGCATTTCGTCGTCAGGCAGTTTTTTCAAGCGGGTCAAAGCCTCCTGCAACCCAGAGACGTCCTTCATCGAACGATCCACTTCCTGAAACCACAATGGGTGGGTTCCATCGACAAAACCCGTGGTTAAAAAGATCGTCGCAGGCAGACCCAGTTCGCGTAGGATCGGAAGCGCGAGTTCATAATTCGAGGCATAGCCATCGTCAAAGGTGAGCGCGACGGCTCCCGGAGGTAGCTTTTCTCCTGCCTGCAAAATCGCCGCCATCTCCGTGAGCGGCAGCACCTGATAACGTGAGGCCAACTGGGTAGCGATGGCGCGGAAAGTGGACACCGGCAGATGCAGGCTCTCATCCCACACGCCCGAAGGCACTCCGTCCGCCCGCAGCCCGTGGAAGGTCAAAATGGCAGCCTCTCCGTTCAGTTGCCCTCGGGCGATACCCGCGACACCACAAAGCACCAGAGCCGCCGATTTGGCAGCTTGGCTCGCACCTCGAAGTCTGGAGGGCAGAAGGTTCATTTTATGATAATTATGTAAA
>JAIXVB010000427.1 GCA_027483245.1 Verrucomicrobiaceae bacterium
GCCTGTGGTCTCAAGAGGTTTGTTCGGGCGTGTTGGCAGCCAATGCTTGGCCTTCTGCTCAGCGGCGCTGTCCATGCGCGCTTTCATGTTAGGCGACGTTGGGTGAAGCTGATGGCTCATAGAAATGCGTTAGAAAAGCTGGGCGCTCGTCCGCTGATATTCGCTGAAGCCACCAACGTCTGTCTCCGTGCGCAAAGATGAGGTGATGGCCGTCCGGGGTAAAGGGTAGCTCCCAACCATTTGCCTGCTTGCGCGGCGTGATGAAGACGCCGTGCTCTGTCATGTGGTAGCGGAACTGGCATAGCGGAGGAAGATCGCCGATCGCGAATGGGTGCTCCCAATAATGCAGCCAGTCCGAAGTGAAATGAAGAAAGCGCTCCATCGATGGGGCGTCTGTCGAAAGGGGCTCTGCTCGAACAACGCGCCATGAGCCAACGATGATCGACTGTGGAAGCACCGGCATAAAAGGGTCGTTTCACGGGTGACGTTCCCTAGCCGCCGAACGCTCAAGCTCACCCAGACGATTGCTTGGCGCAGTCCGTGTCCTCGCGCAGCGAGGAAATAGCACGGACTGTGGCATGTGATCGCCTTGGGTGTAGTGCTTTTTTTGCTTCATGTCTTATTGGTATCATCCTTGAGGAAAAGAGAAGAAAGACCCATTTGATACCTCTTATCAAACTCTTTTCCGCCAGCCGCGTCAAAACTGCCATGAATATAGGTTCTCTTGGCCTTACCTTCTCCTTCCTCGGTAATTTTACCTCCAAGCCGTTCGATAATAGGACTAATGCCACCGTGATCCGATAGCCAATCCTCATAACCACCGATTGATGGACCTCCCAAGTTCATGACAATCTCGACCCCATAGAAGCAAAAAACAAAAAAAGTCTCGCCATACTTTGTCGGAAAGAGCGTGCAGCCAAACCCAGCCTGCTTCCACTCACCTGTTTCAGGATTCCGCATTAAAGCCTCGGTGGGGAATATGCGGCGCTGATGGACTGGCCAGCTAGTGAAGTTATTCCCGTAACGGGAGAACATGCGAATATTATCGAAGTATGGCTCGTCCACAATAGCAGAAGTGTCCATCTTTGAGGCACAAATCAGCTCTGCCGCAGTTTCCAAGGCCATTTTTCCAATAAATCTGGGCATTTCGGCCGGTGGCGGCTCATCGTGAACAAAAAATATAGCCGGGGTTTCGAAGCCACCGGAGATTACCTTTTTTAATGCATCTCTATCGCTTGCTCTTTCGGTTCCTAAAACAGGCGCTCCATCGGCCCCAAGTCTAAGATTTATCGCAATATTAGTGCCGGCGATATGACCTAATAATGACGGTGAGTTTCCTTTTTTATTTGGGACTTGGTGAAATGCTCTGAGATTTCTCATCCATGGATGGGCGAGCATTGGTCGTTCAAGCTTGTTTGCGAAATAATTATTGCATTTGTCGCATACGATGCCCGGCCCAAGTGTGCGTTTCTTACTACCGATTGACTCGGGCATGATATGCTCCACGCTACGTGAACGAGTGGAGTCTTGCTTGCAGAATATGCAGCGCATGGAGTTTGTTTTGTATTTTCTGCCGAACATTACACTATTCCGCACACAGGTGCAGAAGTATGACCTTATATGTCACGGGGATGGAGGTTTTGGCAAGATCGGTGGTCGAAAGCATGGGAAAAGAGATCCAAAAATGTCTATCTTTGAGGATAGGCTTCGAAGGTGATGATATGTCGGCCCATATTGGATCATTCCTGCGGGTCAATATTTCCAAAGGTTTGATAGGCCCCTGCACTCCATGACAACAGCACCAAACTGGGAGCGAAGCCCAAGCATCAGAAGTGCCGGAGTGTAGTGGTTCGCTAGACGAGTCTGTTACGCCGTTTTGCTTTTGTAATTGGAAATCCATGAAAGTAGCTGTGGTTTATCGCACCCTTCCAGAATGTATTTATCTCTTTCGATTCTTTTAAGGGCACCGTTCGTAAGATATGATGACGTAACAATAACTCCCTTTGAAGCTTTGAATTCGTTCCGTGTATCAGCAAGTTCACGAACGCACTCGATACCGACACCCTTCTTTTGCTTTTTTGCCTGCCAGACCGAGAGGATTGGGCCGATGCGAGGAACAATTCGTTCTGCGAGTATGTCGACTCCTCCATCTTTAGTTCCTCTTGTCAAAGTCACATCGTAACCATCCCCTATGAGCAACTCTGCAACAATCTCCTCAAAGGTGCGCCAATGTACATCCTCCAAATTAATTTTTTTTTCCTGAAGGGCGAGTAAAATAGCAACAGATGGGGAGACTGTAATGATCTCGCTCTTGCTATCTTGGTTGACTAAATCGCGCACAGCATACGCCTGCTTCGATTCAGGCTCTTGGTCTTGGAGATATTCGTTCGCCTTACTGAAATCGGTAGGTTGACTTCCGTATTTGTTCTCGTGCCAAATAATGTAGTCTGTCGTGCGGCTCATATTTTTGCCTGGTGATGAGCGCGGGCACCACTACCAGCGGGGGCGCGCGTCGATCATTGGGATGGGGGTGTAGTCAGGTGAAAACATCGGAACTGAAAGGCTGGTAGTGGCTGCTCTGGCGCGGCTTGTTAGCCGATCAATTAGCCGAGGAGCTCCGTCAAACCTCCGGCGGCACCACCAAGAACAGCGGACGTGAGCGGATGCTCCAGGAAGAGCTTCAAGCGCGACTTTACTTCTTCTTTCTCTTCAAGCGTTCCCGGGGCCGACTCAATTCGTTCAACTACCTGCTTCAGCGAATCGACGATGTTCTGAGTATTATTGTCTCCAACTTGGAATCCTTGAGAATTGTGGATGGCAATGTTCACCGTTTTGGCTCGATCAAACTGAACCAGAGCCCCTTGCTTGCGAACTTCCATGTCGATGTGTGCGGGAATCGAATGAAACTTGTGAGTGAAGTTGACCTCTAGGACGTCGTAACGCTCTGCTTTCCCGTTTGGGAGAGGCCGGTCAATCAAATCGCCCTCGTTGACGTCGAGGGTCCCATCGAAGACGGTGAACTTGCCCTTTCCAAAAACCGCCTTCAGCGGGCCTGAAACACGTCCATCTTTGTGACGAATGTGAATCTCTTCATTACAGAGCCTATTGAATGATGTCATAATGTTTCTTGGCTAACGTTGTTTAGCTACACTAAATCGTGGAGGAATTGAGTTCGGTCACAGTTTATGTAGGGTGGTTGATTGTTTCTATGATTTCGGTAGCGAAATGGACCGTCAGTTTTGCCATTGATGAGGAACCTTACAAAAGCGGTGCTCTAGGTCAAGCCTTGAGGATGGCGCGAGGTGGTGGGAGCAGGTGTGGGGGCAGGTCATCCTCAAGAGGACACACACTTTATCTTCATCTCCTCTGCGATGGATGTGCTGAAAAGCACGGGGATACCATCAAAAAGCGCTAGCAAGTCTGCCACGCAACAGCTTGGGGTGATTCGTTTGATCACTGATTCCATTCAGACGGTAAAGACCTGAAGGCTGGGCTTCAGGAAGTGGGTGCACTTGGGCTTGGCTGCTAACTCTCAAGGATCCGCCATTAACCTTCAGCCTTCAGAGTTGCGGCAGGAAGAGGGGACGTGGGGAGGTGATGGTGGGGGATGGGCGTGGTTTCTTGAGAATGGCGTGGTTTTGAGCCAAAATGACGCACATTCTCAATTCAATGGCACCTATTCTCAATTCGATGACGGTTCTTCGCGTTTCAATGGCGTCCATTCTCAATTCAATGGCGTCCATTCTCAATTCAATGACGGTTCTTCGCGTTTCGATGGCGTTCATTCTCAATTCAATGGCGCCTATTCTCAATTCAATGACGGCTCTTCGCGTTTCAATGGCCTCCATTCTCAATTCAATGGTGCCTATTCTCAATTCGATGACGGCTCTTCGGGTTTCGATGACGAGGATTCACCGTTCCATGAGGGCGATTCGCGCTTTGAAGACGCTTGTTCCCGATTCAACGAGGGCTGTTCGTGGTTCTCTGGCGGTCGATGTGGATTCGAGGACTTGAATTCGGGGAGCGAGTGAGACTGTTCGCTTCTGAGGGACTTGGAGTCTGCTTGCAGTGCCTCCATTTGGACTCGCAAGAGTGAGTGCTGGGGGAGATGGGGCCTTCACTTTCGGGGAACATCCGCAGATTTCACGGATTGCTCGTGGCAGAGCAACCGGAACCCAAGGCGGCTTGAGGATGGGTCGGAGAGTTACTTCCAGCAGATTCAAGGAGGCCCGCAGATAGGTCCGCTGTTAATCTGCTGGCCTCCCTGAATCTGTGGCATCCACAGATTTCACCGATTTCTCAGAGGGGTGGCAGAGCGTTGTTGAGGTTGAACCGACAACGCGCGTTTTTGAGGGGGCGATTGCCCTCAGAGATTCATTTCTGGAATCTGTGGCCTCTGCGAAATCTGTGGATGCCTTCTCTTTCGGCGGACGTGGGAGCTTTGTCTGCGGGCGATTCGAGGACGAGTTCGAGGAGGAGGAGGACGATCACGATGCGACATCCGAGAGCGCCCGGACCTTTTTTCCGGGAGGAGGAGTAAGAGTAGGAGGAAGAGAAGGATTCCGCACTCCACCACTCCGGCTCTTTCCCCTTATCCCTCTCTTCCCCCCCTCACGCGGCTTGCGCGAGTTTCCGAGGCGTGTTCTGCACGGCAAAGGTTTCTGCACTGGGGACGTCCCAGACGAGATACTTGGACAGCATGCGCATGAGGGCGCGGCTGTAGCGGGAGCGGGTGTAGCCGCCGGAGGCCATGCTGGCGATGTGGAAGGTGGAGTGACGCTCCATGCGGCTGGCGAGGTTGAAGGGGGAGGGCTTCATCGCGAGGTTCTTGCCGGCGAGATGGATGCGGAAGATGCGGCC
>JAIXVB010000686.1 GCA_027483245.1 Verrucomicrobiaceae bacterium
CCCAACAAGTATGCACCGAGGCAGCGCACAACTAACACTGATACTCTCCGATTTGAGTGCTGGCCGACTAGACTGTGGTGAGGCACGCACTAGGATCGAAAGCAGCCCTGGCTTTCAGTTCCCGAAATCAGAATTTGTGTTGTCATTTTTGGATCACTACTTGGACGATGAGGACATTCGAAAGCGCGATCCAATCTACGGAGCTATGCAGAATAATGAACTGGAGAAGCTGGTCTCGCGACTTCAGCAGTCGGACTATGAGGGCGCGGCCAGAGTCACCTTTCTGAACGTCTCTTGACGATGCAGAAACATCTGAAGACAAGTGACCACGAACAAAACGGATGCAGGCAATGACTCGAATGGCATCGGTCGTGTCATCGACACTTTCCGCTCGCCGTCGTCTGATCCGAAGTGTTCTGCTAAAAAAACAATTCATTGATGCCGTGATATGAGCGACCCATCCGAAGTAACCGCAAAATTGGATCGACTTGCGCAGCTCCAAGTGGAGAGCCAAGCAATTCTGAAAGAGAGCCTGTTGATCCAGAAGCAAGCCTTTGAGCTTCAGCAGAAGGCGCTCGATAATCAACAACACGCCATCCAGAATCAGATGGCGACTGGGCGTGTTTATCGAATTTCGCTGGCAATCTTGGCGCTCCTCATCGCCGCAGGTGTGTATTTCCTTGTCGGCTTTTTTAGCTAAGGGAGCCAGAAGCAGAATAAGCTGCGCCAGAGCCATCCCTGCCAGCCGACCCGTTTCGATGATTTTCCCTGACTACAACCCAAATCTTGTGATCGACATGCGCCCTCGCTTGTAGGGCGGGCATGCGCTCATCGTTCGTCTAAAAACCAAATGAATCGGACACTCAGAAAAAGAACAGCGAAGATCCTGTGCCTCGTAGTTTTTGCCACGATTGCGATGCTTGCGATATGGACACAGATCCCCAAGACCAAGTATCGAAATCTCTCAGTAAAAGAGATCGATCAGTGGATCGTGAAGGGAATGACTTCAGAATCAGTGGCCCAAATCCTCGGAGCACCCGACTCGATCGATCCAAATTTGTGGCATTATCACAATGCTAGGCAGTCACGCAAAGTGTCCGAGACCTTTATCCCAGCTGCTTTTTGTGTGATGTTCGACGACTCGGACAGAGTTGATGGTGTGATCAAAGGCCCCGTGCCTTGAAACTCCATGTACAGCAAGACGAAGCCGAACAAAACGAATGCAGGCGATGGCTCGAATGGCATCTGTCGTGTCATCGACACTTCCCGCTCGCTGTCGCTTGATCTGAAGTGTTCGCCCAATCAGAGCCGCACCAGCATCGAAAAGTAGATGAACTCTCCACCACTTCGCAATTCCACCGTCGTTTGGAAAGATTATGCTCTGGCTCTGTTGTGGATGGTTCCGCCCACCTTGGCTTTGCTGTTTTCTATCGTCATTTTGATGCCCAGACTTGAACGCGTTTGGGTGCACGTTGGCCAACATTCCTCAGGCATCAGCACACTCATTGACCTGTCTCGGGCATTCGTTGATTACGGACAGTTCATCTTTGTCGTCGTGATTGGCCTCGCCTTGTTCATCGAGAAGTTCGCCTCATGGTGGCCCATTTACAGACGCTCCGTCTTGGCGGCCTTCGTCTTTATCTACATGACTCTCGTGTTCGCTTTGACATTGTGTTTGGCCACGGCAGGGCTGGGAGTCATCAAGCTTTGAAGGTCGATAACATGAAAGCCTTTCTAGCCGAGTTCATGGCGTCAGCGCAGACCTTCGGACAAACAATGGCAAACAATCGGCGGTGCCCAATCAATGGAGTTGCGTTGTCGGACTTGCCTTTTTCTCACTCCAACCTTCATTCTGCGTTCATTGCGCCACCCTGCCTATCTGTTGGGTGCGATTGAACGTTTGCCAAAAGAACCTACCTTATCGTGAAGTCGCTTTTGTTTGAGATTGGTATCTTAGCAGCGGCCATCGCTCCTTTCTTGGGACCTTACCTTGTTGTTGATCTCTACTTGGGACTGTCGCAGCCTTTGCCAGAACTTGCAGGCTTTACAGGTCTGGGGTTGGCTTTCTTCCTGTTCTTCAGATGGTTGAGACGTCAGCGGCAGCTCGAGGAAGAGGTCATTGAGACGTTCTCTGACCCGATTCTTGGAGAGGTGATTTGTCGTCGGGACTCGTGGGAGGGCACGTTAGACCTTGGCGGAAGTTTTGGCTGCATTCATGTCAGTGGGATTACCCCTCGCCCCACCGTTCAGCAACGATCCACCGCCTCTCAGTTACCTGAGCGACTTTCAGCGTTGCTGGAGGCTTCCTCAGAGGCTGCCAGAGACGTGCTCGGTGACGAGGGGCGGAATGTATCGCCGTCTGATCTTGTGCTTGAGAGCATCTTTCTTGATGAGTCCGTAGTGGGCACCTTCGGTATGACGTTCGAGGTTCCTCGTTTCAAGGGATTCCTCCGATGGGGCCTGAGCGTTGATTTTGATGACTACCAAGTCGAGAGCGCGGAGGCACTTCATTGAAGGCCTTGTTATCACGAGCCCCAACAAGGGCGAACAAAACGAATGCAGGCGATGGCTCGAATGAGTTCTGTCGTGCATTGACGCTTCCTTTTCGCCGATGCGTGATCCGAGAGCATTCGGCAAACCAACACCGTCACCCATGAGCCTGCGATTTCCCAGTTCCTTGTCCACCCGCAGATTGCTCCTCAGGCGTTTGGAGAGAGCCGATGCTGAGACCCTTTGTGATTATCGTTCTTTGCCTGAGGTGGCTCGATACCAGTCATGGGAGACCTTTGGACCCGATGACGCGGCTCGGTTACTCGACGATCAACAAGACCGAGACATTGGGATTCCGGGCACTTGGCTTCAGGTGGCGATCGTTGAGACGGGGACCGGCCAGTTGATTGGCGACATCGGGTTGCACTGCTTAGCGGATGAGGCACGGCAGTTTGAGATCGGAGTCACCCTTTCATCCAGTCGGCAGGGACAGGGGTATGCGACGGAGG
>JAIXVB010000426.1 GCA_027483245.1 Verrucomicrobiaceae bacterium
GTCCCACTCGCCCGGGAATCGTCGAAAGACTCGTGGGCAATGGGGGCAACGTTTGCCGAGTCATGTTCCCAGGATCAGTCACGGGGCAGGGCATCACCCTTCCATCTTCCAGTCGCTCCAAGCCGCCAGTGTCTGCAAGCAGCGATGCCTCGCAGTAGCGCTCCAGATTGCTGCGGCGGACCAGGTAGGATTTGCCCGCGGTCTGCAAGCCTGCGACCCAACGCCAGGACAGGGTGTTGCTCGCGGGATCTGCATCCAGCAGCTGCTGAAAGAAAAACTCCGCGCCGAGTTCCCATGGCAGACGCTCGGCATGAATCCAAAAGCTGGCCCACCACATGCGGGCGTGGTTGTGCAGATAACCCGTCTCCCGCAGTTCGCGCGCGAAGTGATCCATGATGGCCACCCCACTGCGGCCTTCGCTCACTTCGTTGGCTCGCACGAGCACCTCATCGGGCAGGTTTGTCCGCAACTCATGCACCCGCTGCCGCCAGGCGCGCCAGACCTGCGGTCTCATCTCCAGCCAGCCTTTCCAGTAGCTCCGCCAGCACACCTCCTGCACCCATTTCTCCACCGCCCGCAGCTCATGCCTCATCAGAGTCTCTCGCACGATCTCCTCCGGCCGGATTAGTCCGAACCGAAGCGCCGGAGACAGCTGGGAAACCTCCACATGACTCGCAGAAACAAAATTCCTCCGCGTCCCATACTGCCTGACCTTGGGCAAAAACACCTGCCATCGCTCAAGCGCAGCATCACGAGTCAAAGGGAGAGGTTCGGTCATCCCCAATCGAACGGCTGACGCGACCCCACGGGCGCAGGGAAAGGCAAGCCTCCCATGTCTTTCGGCTATGGGTCCAGCACTGACTGCCAAGAACTTCAGGTTCCACGCACACCCAGCTAAGATTCGATCAACAGTTTGGGGGAAAGTGATCTGGTTTCAGGGCCTGGAGGAAACTGGAGCAGGGGAGGCAGAGGATGCCGTCACGGAGGAGGCGGTCTTTGCCGCGATACAAAAGGAAGCGCTGACTTTCGGGATAGTCTTCTGCGAAGTGTTTCAACCCCACCAAATCCTCAGGCCGAATGCGATCCGTGTTTTTCACCTCCACGGCGTAGAGTCCACTTTCGCCATAGACCACAAAGTCCACTTCCACCTGAGAGCGTGTCTGCCAGTAGTGAAGACTATGATCACCACCGCTATAGGCGCACCAGGCGCGCAGATGCTGCGCGACCATTCCCTCCAGGGCAGCTCCATCCATCTCAGCGGCTGAATCCAGGGGGCCGCGTGGTCGATTGGCGCGAAACACGCCCACATCAAAAAAGTAGAACTTCGGGTGCGCAGCCAAGCCACGCTTGGCTCGGCGAGTGAAGATCGGCACGCGCCAGGAGAGCAATAGATCCTCCAAAATGGCGAGATAACCGTCGAGGGTGGCGCGGCTCACTTGGCATTCCCGGGACACATTGGCCAAATTCAAAACCGACCCGTGTGAGAAGCTGAGCGCCTCCATGAAACGGGCAAAGCTGCCCATGTTGCGCACCAGCCCTTCAGCCAAGATTTCTTCACGCAGGTAAAGCCCATTGTAAGCGCGCAAGTGGGACTCCGGATCCTCGGCTCCAAGCACCACGGGTAACAGACCCAGTCGCAGGGCGGCCTCCAAGTCAAAGCGCTCTCCTAACTCGGCGGCCATGTAGGGATGCAGGGTCAAATGTCCAGCGCGGCCGCCAAGCAGATTCACCCCCTGACGGCGAAGTTTGCGCGCGCTCGAACCGGTGAGAACAAAACGCAGGGGGCCTTTTTCCTCAATGAGGCCATGCACGACCTCAAGCAGCTCGGGTAGCTTTTGAACTTCATCTAAAACCACCCATTTCACGCCTGGCGTGCCCCCGATCACTTCCCGCAATCGTTCGGGTCGGGCGGCCAATTCTCTCAGCGTCGCGGGGTCGAGCAAGTCCACCCGCAGCGCCTCCGGGAACTGTTGTTTGGTCCACCATGTTTTTCCCGTTCCTCGGGGTCCAAGAAGAAAACAGTGGCCCTCGGAAGCCTTGAGAAATCTCGGAACGTTCATCATTGTGCGGCGCAATTTTACGGAATGGGTGGAATTCTGCAAGATTTTTAACCTCGCTAACTTGCCGCCTGCGCTTCTCACGCTAGCATGAAAAGCTCATGACCCACGCCGTACTCAGCCTGCTCAAAGAAAGTCGTCATCCCATGCGCATCGACCTGATCGGGGTTGCGGGCTCGGGAATGAGTGGATTGGCCTCGCTGCTGCTGGCCCTGGGGCACAAGGTGAGTGGTTCCGACAAGGCGACCACGTTGGAGACGGATCGTTTGCAGAAGCTGGGCCTGCAGTTTTTTCACGGTCACTCGGAGCGTGAGGTGGAGGACTGTGACATGGTCATTTACTCCAGCGCGATCAAGCCAGGCAATGTGGCTTATGAGGCGGCTTACAAGGCGGGGATTCCGTTGGTGCGCAGGGCCGAGGCGCTGGCGGCGGTGATGGCGAACAAAAAGGGCGTGGTGGTCGGCGGCACGCATGGGAAGACGACGACCTCGGCGCTGACGGCGCATGTGCTGCGTCAGGGCGGGCTGAAGCCGAGTCATTATGTCGGCGCGGAAATCCCGATTCTCGGGGCGAATGCGCACTGGGACTTGGAAGGTGAGCTTTTTGTTGCGGAGGGGGATGAGAGCGATGGCACACTGGTGAATTTTCATCCGCAGCATTCGATCATTCTGAACATCGAACCTGAGCACCTGGATTTCTACGATGGCATTGAGGCGATCAAGGCGGTGTTCCGTCAGCTTCTCAGTCAAACGGAAGGCTACTGGGTTCACTGCGCGGAAGATCCGGTGGCGCGTGAGGTGTGCGGCGGCACGGAGCATTCGGTGAGTTATGGTTGGTCGCGCGAGTTCGATTTTTCGGCCAACATTCTGGAGATGAAGCCCGATCACACGGACTTCGAAGTGTATCAAAAGGACACGCTGCTGGGCACCGCGACGCTGGGCATTCCGGGTAAACACAATGTCAGCAATGCACTGGCGGCGATCGCATTGGCAACGAAGCTCGGGGTGGCGTTTGAGAGCATCCAACATGCGCTGAAGACCTTTCGTGGGGCGAAGCGTCGGTTTGAAATTCGTCACAGTGGGGAGCGGTTCACGGTGGTGGATGATTATGGTCATCATCCGAGTGAAATCGCGGCGACGCTGGCGACGGCGAAGGGCTTGCAGCCCAAACGCATCGTCTGTCTTTTCCAACCGCATCGCTACAGCCGGACCCAGCTTTTGAAGAAGGAATTCGGGGCGTCCTTTGATGATGTGGATGAGCTTTTCATCACGGACATCTACGCGGCGAGTGAAAAGCCGCTGCCGGGTGTCAGTGGCAACACCATCGTCGAAGAAGTGCGCCTGCATGA
>JAIXVB010000127.1 GCA_027483245.1 Verrucomicrobiaceae bacterium
ATGAACACCTGCTCACCGGCGACGACGGGGCTGCCATGGCCGCCGAGGTGATCACTGGGGATGAACTCACTTTCCCACACCTTCACCAGCCCTGCTTCAGGCACTGAATCGGCAATCGGGGTGGTGTCTGAAGAAATGCCATCTCGCGCAGGTCCCCGCCACTGCGGCCAGTCTGCAAGAGCTGAGGACACTGTGATCAAAGAGAGGGAAAGGAAGCAACGCATCATAACAGGGCAGCAGGAACGACTTCAGCACGGCAGTTCCTTCCAAAAAGCAGGCTCGAGGGAAACTTCACTCCGACAATCGCAGAAAAATCTAGTCACGGGGCGGGGGCGCCGGTCATGATTCATCAATGGGCTCTTCCATCGGCACTTGAGCTGTCGAGAATGAGTTCTTCGTCCAAGGTCTCAGCGTTTCATCCGTTCTCTACCCGCCATGCGTTTGACTTTCACCCTCCTCACCGGCTTAGCCCTCAGTCTTTCTGCTGCTGACCCCAAGCCAACACCCCAGCCGACTCCTGCGCCTGTGAAACCTGAGCCGAAGCCAACGCCAGGCCCGACTCCTGCACCGGCACCGACTCCGCCGCCTGAGCCCAAACCGGAACCAAAGCCGACCCCTGCAACGGAAGTCAAACCGGAGGCCAAAAAGCCGGAGACCCCAGCGCCGGTGGCTGAGGTGAAGAAAGCGGAACCGACGAAGAAAAAGACCATCGCCGAAGTCATCAAGGGGCATGCGAAGGTCACGGGACTCTTTGAATTCTACCTGGATAAAGAAAAAGGCGCGCTGCATCTCTATGTGAAGAAGAGCCAACTGGGACCTGAGTTCATCTACTTCACCCACACGGTGGATGGGGTGGTGCAGGCGGGGCACAATCGTGGCCAGTATGGTGAGGAAGAGATCTTTCGGATGGGGCGTGTGTTTGATCGCATCGAGTTCGTGAAACAGAACACGTCGTTTTATTTTGATCCGCAGAGCCCTCTGGCACGCGCAGGGAAAGCCAACACGTCCCACGCCATCCTGGCCAGTGAACCGATCGTGGCAGAGGATGCAGAGGGTTACCTGATCTCAGCCAGCGGACTGTTTTTGAAGGAGAGCCTGCTGATGGTGAAATACCCCTCGAATGATGCCAACAAGGCTGTGCTGGGCAAGCTTTCCGAAACCAAGACCAAGGTTCTCCACATCCGTGGGTATCCCGAAAACAGCCTCGTGACGGTGGAGTATGTCTATGAGAATCCGGCTCCCATGTGGAAAGACGAGGGCAAGAGCAAGTCCTCAGAGATCACCGATCCACGCTATGTGAGCATCAAGATTCAGCACAGCCTGATTCAAATGCCGGAGAACGACTTCAAACCCCGCTTTGATGATCCGCGCATTGGCTACTTTAACACTCAGGTCACCGACATGACCAGCACGGAGGCCACTCCGTATCGGGATGTCATTCATCGCTGGGACCTCACCAAACAAAAGCCCGGCACAGCGCTGAGTGAGCCGGTGAAACCGATCGTTTTTTGGATCGAAAACACCACCCCCGTGGAGCTTCGGGATCTCATCCGCACCGCCACCCTGCGCTGGAATGAGGCCTTTGAGACGGCCGGTTTCAAAGATGCCATCGTGGTCAAACAACAGCCTGATGACGCCAAATGGGATGCCGGTGACATTCAATACAACGTGTTGCGCTGGACCTCCTCCCCCAATCCGCCCTTTGGGGGTTATGGACCCAGCTTTGTGAACCCACGCACCGGACAAATCCTGGGCGCTGACATCATGCTGGAGTTTAGCTTTCTGACGAATCGCCTGCGCAGTCAGCGCATCTTCACCGAACTCGGATTGGCGAGCCCTCCCGATGAGGAATCCAATCTGATCACGGGGAAAAACCCCAAACTCTGCCTCGACGGGCGCTTTGCTCAGCAGGGTCTGCTTTTCGGCCAAACTGCCCTGCGCCTGCGTGCTGCGAGCCCGCTCGAGATGAAGGAATTGACCCGCGAAGCCTTGACCAAGCTGATCCTCCACGAAGTCGGTCACACCCTTGGTCTGAATCATAACTTCCGAGCGAGCCATCTCTACGATGCCGTGAAGATTCATCAGAAAGACGTCACGTCGAAGACTGGGCTGACGGGATCGGTCATGGATTACATGCCGGCCAACATCGCTCCTGAAGGCATGGCCCAGGGCGAATATTACATCACCAAACCCGGGCCCTATGATCACTGGGCGGTGGAGTTTGGCTACAGCGAGGCTCTCGAAGATCCCGCCGCCGAAACGGAACGCCTGGCAAAAATCGCCAGCCGCTCCCACCAAAAGGAACTGGCCTTTGCCAATGATGCCGATGACATGCGCCGGGCAGGCAAAGGCATCGACCCACGCGCCATGATCTATGACATGAGCTCCGATCCAGTGGCCTATGGCATCCAGCGCTGTGAACTGGTGAAAAGCAAGCTGGGCACGCTGCTGAAACAAGAACCCAAACCCGGTGAAAGCTGGCAGTCGCTGACTCAAGCTTACGTGACCCTGACTCGCGAGAGCGCCGATGCCCTGGTGGCCATGACACGTTATGTCGGCGGTGTGTATGTGGAGCGTGCGTTTGTCGGTCAGGCACCCGATCAGCGTCCTTACACCCCCGTGGAAAAGGCACGCCAAGAAGCAGCCCTCGCGGCTCTCACCAAGTATGCCTTTGCCGCGGATGCCTGGAATGTGCCCGCTGATCTGGTGGCGCATCTACAGCAGCAACGCCGAGGATTTGATTTCATGAGTGAGGATGAAGCCCCGAAACTGCATGACCGTATCGCCACGTTGCAAAGCAGCCTGCTGGATCAACTGACCCATGTGGAAACGCAACGCCGCATCCTGGACAGTGCCCTTTACGGCAACGAGGTGCCTTTGACTCAAGTCATGAGCTCGCTCACCAGCGCCATCTTCACCGGTGACCCCGCCACGGGCCCCAGCAGCCTGCGTCAGGGCCTGCAAAGCCAGTATGTCGATCGCCTGCTGAGGGTGGTCAACAGCGGCAGCTATCTCCCAGCAGCCCAAGCCGCCGCCTACGGAGAGATTCAAACCGTCAAAGCTCAACTCGCCACGCCGGCTTTCCAAGCCGCCCCCGCTCACGCGGCCTTTTTGGCCTACAAGATCAAGCGTGGCTTGGATGAATAATCCCTGATTTTGAAGGATCGAGAGCAGCTTGTGGCCAACACGAGCTGCCTGGATGACGAGGAATTTGCAGCTATTGCGACGCAATCGCGAATTTCCACTTGCGCGGTTTCTGTTCATTGGCACTCTCGCGCGGTCAAAATGCGACCGTGTCTCATGCGCATTTGACTTCCAACCACCTCATGAAGCCCCGCCATCTCCTACCTGCTCTCGCCTGCACCTTTGCGCTGGCCGCCCAGGCACAAACGCCTGCCCCAGCCACTGAAGAAGCCCCTGCCACCGAAGTCCAGACGTTGGACGTGATCACCGTTTATGGGGAATCGGAAGGTGACTCCGTCGTGCAAAACCCGTTCCTTCAGCCGGTCGAAGGCACCAAAATCTTTGCAGGCAAACGCGCCACCGTCATCGACCTCGACGCCCTGCCTAAAGTTCAGGCCAACAACTATCGCCAAGCGCTGGCCTTAACTCCCGGCCTGCTGATTTCAGAGGAAAGCAGCCCACTGGTGAGCATCGGCTACCGTGGCATCGGTGAACCCCACCGCACGCAGTTCATGCAGGTGCTGAAAGACGGCATTCCCATTCATGCCGATCCCTTTGGCTATCCAGAGGCTTATTACACACCGCCGCTCGACGTGGTGGACCGCATCGAGTTCATCCGGGGCGGTGGAGCTCTCATGTATGGCCCGCAGCCTGCAGGCGTCCTGAACTACATCACCTATGCCCCAGAGCGCGATGCAGCCTTCACCTTCCGCTCCCAAAACATTGTCGGCAGTGACAATCTCTTCTCCAGTTACACGGCGGTTTCTGGCACTTCGGGCAAAGTCGGCTACTACGCCTATTACAATCACCGCGAGAGCGATGGCTTTCGCCAAGCCAACAGCGATTACCGCCTGGATGGAGGTCACTTCAAAATCTCGTATGATGTCGATGCGGACACGCGCTGGATTCTCGGAGTCGATGCCTATGAAGAAGAGCATGGTGAACCTGGGGGCCTCTCCGTGGCCGGTTACGCCAGCAATCGAGATCAGACCACCCGCTTCAATGATCGCTTTCGCCTGCGTCGTTACGTGGCCACGGCAGAACTCCAGCACACCTTCCAGCCTGGCACTGAACTGAGTGTCAAAGCCTGGGGTGGCTTCTACGAGCGCTGGAGCAAACGCCAGCGTGGAGGTGCTTTTGGCACTCTGCCAACTGGTGCAGCAGCTCTCACCAACACCATCGAGAACCAGCAGTTCTACACCTTTGGCATCGAGCCACGTCTGCGTCATGACTGGGAAGCAGCGGGCGGTCAGCACACCCTGGCGACCGGGATGCAATTCTATCTTCTCGACTCTCCTCGCCAAGATCAACGCGGGGCTGAACCCGATGCCAACAACGGTGCCGTGCTTTCCGACGTGCAGCGTGACCTGTTCTACTATTCCTTCTTTATCGAAAACAAATTCACGTGGGGCAATTTCAGCATCACCCCGGGCTTCCGACTGGAGAGCATCAATCAATCCGTGGACTCCAAGACTCTCAACGCCGCAGGTCTGGTCACCGCAGCTCGTCAGGTGGACAAAAACGACATCCAGCCGCTGTTTGGTCTGGGCATCGCCTACGATCTGCCATCAGAGAACCAAATCTACGCGAACATCTCCCAGAGTTACCGTGGCACCATCTTCGCAGAATCCATCGTCGCGGCTCCAGGGCTCACCGCTACAGACAGCGACCCAGCTCTCGGTTGGAACTACGAACTGGGGCTCCGAGGCAACCCACGCCCGTGGTTCACGTATGACACCAGTGTCTTTTTGGTCGATCTCGACAATCGTTTTGGCGTCGTCGGCAATACGCTTCAGAGCGTGGGTCGCAGCATCAACACCGGCTGGGATGGTGCCTTTCAACTGGATCTGATCCGTGGCTTTGATGCCGTGAACGGCACCAAGCATGCCGACCGACTGGGTTCCCTGAACTTTTACGCCAACGCCACCCTGCTCACGGCTGAACTTCATGGTGGCCCCAACAACGGTGGCACGCCGCAGTATGCGCCAGACTACATGGTGCGCACCGGTCTGATTTACGGCTACAAAGACAAAGTCAAAGTCTCCTTCTTGGGCACCTTCATCGCCGATCACAAAGCCCAAGATGGCAATGACCCACGCTTCAACATCCCTAGCTACATGACCTGGGATCTGACGGCTGAATACAAGGTCAACAAACACTTCAGTGTCATGGCCGGACTCAACAACGTCTTCAACGAAGACTACTACTCACGCGTCCGCAATGATGGCATCGACCCGGCTCAAGGTCGTAATTTCTACGTCGGTGGCGAAGTTCGTTTCTGATCCTTCGAGCCCACTCTGAAAGCTGTGTCTCAATGTCCGGGTCGTGATGACCCGGACATTTTTGTTTTCAACAGTCGCTCCAGAGCTGCGCTGCGCTTTTGGAAAAGCAGCATGGCTTGGAGTTCTGGACGCGCCTCATCGAAGGTCATCGCTCGCTCCGCCTGCCGCTCCAAAAGGCGAATCAGATGCCAGCCCAACGTCGTCTGAACTGGGGCGCTTGTTTCCCCAGGCTTCAGCTTCAGCACCGTCTTCATGAAGTCCGCGGGCATGCGGTCCTGACTTACCCAGCCAAGATCCCCTGCCCTGGCCTTCGTTCGTGAATCCTCTGAATGCGACTGCACCAGAGCGGCCCAGTTTTCACCCGCTTCCAATCGCCTTTTCAAATCACGAATCTGTGGTTCTCGCGAGACCTCCTTCGGCGCGAGAAACAAATGCGCCACGTGATGACGAAGTGGCAATCGCCAGACTTCCTTTTGCCGCTCAAACGCTTCTCGCAGCTCCGTCTCATCGACCCGACAGGTCTCCGCGATTTGCTGCTCCAGCCAGGCCTGATCCTTCAGCGATTCAGCGATCTCTGACTCCCATTCCTTGCTCGTCAATCCTTGCCAAGACAGCCGTTTTTGACGTTCCTCCTCCAGCTCCCACTGTCGCCACCAGGCCTGCCACTCCTCCGCAGCAGTC
>JAIXVB010000091.1 GCA_027483245.1 Verrucomicrobiaceae bacterium
GTGGCCATTCGTGGATTGAGCTGGAAGGGTGATGAAGCGCAATTGCCCTCTGGCTGCGGCATTGTCGGCGGCAGCGCTTTTGACCATGAATGGCGTGAACTGCGCCTGAAACGCGAGGCCGTGGTGACGATGCTGGGTCTGTAAAAAGCCCGAAACTTTCCTCTCACAGCTCCCTGATTGCCGAAATTCTCACATTTGAGTTTCGGTAATTATAATATTCTTACTTGTGAGTTATGGAAAATTGAATTCTGTGCAGGCGCTCAGGGCGTTATGCATTTGCGGAATTTCACATCAAACATTCTTATCTTACTCCAGACCCTCGTGGTTTGGATAGGAACTGGGCATCTTCATGGCCAAATCCTTCGATTGGAAATCGAACCCGAGTGGCAGGGCCAATCCCTCAAACAGCATTCTCAGCAGTCGTCGATTCAAATTGAGCGACTGGATTTCTTACTCAGTGACCTAGCTCTCAAACGGGCCGACCAAACGTGGTTGGAGTCAGCCGATTGGTCCGCCTTTCTCAGCCTGGAAAAAAATCGCACTCAGGCCGAAGCTGACCAGACACCACGCGAAAAGTTCACTGCCATTCGATTCAAAGTCGGTGTGCCGCCTCAGGTAAACGCCGCCGATCCTGCACAATGGCCAGCCGGACATGCGCTGAATCCTGCCGTCAACGGTCTGCACTGGGGTTGGCAGGGTGGATTTGTGTTTCTGGCGCTCGAAGGCCGCTGGACGGACCAGGCAGGGCAGAGCCAAGGGTTTTCCTACCACTTGGGCAACGACACAAACCTCGCGACGGTGGAGTTGCCGGTGGAATTTCAGGGCGGCGGTCCGCTGACCGTTCAGATCCGACTTGCCGCGGAGCAGTTGTTGGAAGGCATCTCTTTTCAGGAAGACGGCAACTCCACGCATTCCCGCGCCGGTGATTCGCTCGCTGACAAACTGCGCCGCAATGTGGAGCGAGCTTTTCAGGTGAAAGCGGTGAAGCATGATCTTTATCAGCGTCCGCTTGCGGCTGCGGCAGCGGCACCCAGCCTGCCCTCCGACAGCCAAGCCTATGCGCTGGCCATCACGCAGCGCTTTCCACAGGTGAATTTGCCCTCCGACAATCCCCTGACCGTGGCGGGTGTTGCCCTCGGCGAACGGCTTTTTCACGATCCACGCCTCTCCATCAACAACCGCCAATCCTGTGCCGATTGTCACCGCCGCGAGGCCGCTTTTGCCGAGCCTACCGCCGTCAGCACTGGAGCCGAGAACCAGAAGGGTCAACGCAACGCCATGCCGCTGTTCAACCTGGCCTGGGCCGAGACTTACTTTTGGGATGGCCGAGCGAAATCACTCCGCGAGCAGGTGCTGATGCCGATCCAAGACGCGCATGAGATGAATGAAACGCTGGATCGGGTGGTGACAAAGCTGGCGGACCTCAGCGATGATTTTCAGCAAGCTTTTGGATCGCCCCAGATCCGAGCGGACAACCTCGCCAAAGCCCTGGAGCAGTATTTGCTGACATTGATTTCTCAGGAGTCGCGCTTTGACAAAGCGGTGCGCAAAGTGGCGGAACTTACCGAGGAAGAGAAGCGTGGATTGCAGCTCTTTGTCACGGAGCATGACCCGAAACGCGGGCTCTTCGGCGCTGACTGTTTTCATTGCCACGGCGGCACCTTGTTCACCGATCATCAGTTCAAAAACAACGGGCTGAAGTTGGCCGAGCATGACCTGGGGCGTTGGCAGATCACAGGCGCGGCGCAGGATCGTGGCAAGTTCAAAACCCCCAGCCTGCGCAACATCGCCGTCACCGCGCCTTACATGCACGACGGACGCTTCCAGACCCTGGAACAGGTGGTGGAGCACTACTCCAGCGGCGTGCAGCGCACCGACACCCTGGACCCAAACCTCGCCAAACATCCCGTCGCCGGCCTGCAACTGAGCCGTGCCGATCAACACGCTCTGGTCGCCTTTTTAAAAACCCTCACGGACGACGAGTTCATCGCGTCCCCGTCTCCCCGCAGTCTCGCCAAGCAGCCATGAAGTCACTCCGTCTCTCCCTTCTCATTGGACTTTCCCTGATCTGTTCCCTCCGTGCGGCAGATGACCACGGTCTCAATGATGCGCTTTCGGCGGAAGCCAATGCTCTGGCGCCTGCTTTCATCGTGCCCACCGGACCTGCGCCGACGCCGACTCAGCGTATCCAGGTGGGCCAGTGGGGACCGGTCATCAACTGGACACCGCACATTCCCGTGACGGCGGCGACGCTGCCAGATGGTCGTCTGCTGACCTTCAGCTCCAATCAACGCACCACGTTCCCCGTCGGCGCTGAGTTCACCTATGCTGCGGTGTGGAATCCCGCCACGGGTGTGTTTACGGAGATCAACAACACCCGTCATGACATGTTCTGCGGCGGCACCGCGATGCTGCCAGACGGTCGTGTCATGATCAACGGTGGGCGCAACACCACGCGCTTGAGCAGCATCTTTGACTGGCGCACGAATCAGTGGGTCGCCATTCCCAACATGAACGATGGCCGCTGGTATAACACGAGTGTGGCACTCACCGATGGCAGTGTCTTCACGGTCACAGGGGATGGCGGCACCAACACGGCCGAGCGCTGGACAGCAACCAATGGCTGGAGACGCTACTCGGGCATCAACTGGGCCACCGTGGTGTCTCAGCCCGGTTATGTCACCCGCTGGCATCCCCTCATGCTCTTGGCGCCCGATGGACGTGTCTTTCATGGTGGCCCGACACGCCAGATGAACTGGGTCACGACGGATGGCAACGGCAGCCTCACCTACTCCGGTGTCAATGTTCCCGGCGTGCAATACCCGAAAGAGGGCTGCTTTGCCATGTATGCCGAGGGGCGCATCCTGGTCGCAGGGGGATCAACCAACACCAATCAGAACCCGAGTGATGCCTCCACGGGCACCAGCACCAACCTCGCCTTCACCATCGACATCCGCAGCGGCACACCGGTGGTCACGCCGACCGCTTCCATGAAGTTCGTGCGTCAGTTCGCCAACTCCGTCATCCTACCCACGGGCGAGGTCATGGTCATCGGCGGCAACAGTTCAGGCCTCAAATTCAACGACACCGGCAGTATCCTCGCCCCGGAGATCTGGAACCCCACGACGGGCCAGTGGCGTGAAGTCACCGACATGAGTGTGCCGCGCAACTATCACTCTCTCGCCCTGCTGCTGCCAGATGGTCGCGTCTGGTCAGGTGGGGGTGGTTTGTCAGGAAACAGCGCCGATCATCGCGATGCACAGCTCTACACTCCGCCCACGCTTTTTGCCGCCGATGGCAGCGCAGCAGTGCGGCCCGTGCTGACTCAGGCACCTGCCTACACCAGCCCAGGCACCGTCTTTTCGGTCCAGGGCACTGCCGGGCTCACGAGGTTCAGCTTCATCAAAATGTCATCGCAGACTCATTCGATGAACACCGATTTGCGCTTTCTCAATGTGCCCTTCACCGAGAGCCAGCCGGGCGTTTATTCGCTCACCGCTCACAGCAATCTCAATGTGCTGACACCCGGCTACTGGATGCTTTTTGGCCTCAATGCGGCAGGCGTTTATTCCGAAGCGAAGGTCATTCAAGTGGACCCGACCACCAGTGTGGCCGTGGCCAATCCAGGCAGCCAAATCAGCGCGCA
>JAIXVB010000046.1 GCA_027483245.1 Verrucomicrobiaceae bacterium
AGCCAGCGCCCCAGGTCATTGGCGAGTGCTTGAGCACTGGCGTAGCGATGGGCGGGATTTTTTTCCAGGCACTTCAGGCAGATCGTGTCGAGATCACGCGGCACCGTGGGATTGATCAAAGTGGGCGGCACGGCATCCTGATCTCGAATACGAAGCAGGGTTTCCTGCAGGGTCTCTCCGAGGAAAGGTGGACGACCGACGAGGCACTCATACAGCATGGCTCCGATCGCATAAATGTCGCTGGCGGCGGAGACTTCGTTGGTCCGGCCTGCCGCCATCTCTGGTGAGAGATAACCAGGGGTGCCAATCATGAGTCCTGTGGCGGTGAGATCACTGCGTACCTCCATTTTGCCTGCCAAACCGAAGTCTGTGATGTGCGGCACGTCATTGAGATCGATTAGCACGTTCGAGGGTTTCAGGTCACGATGCAGCACCCAGCGCTCATGAGCATAATGCACGGCCTCCGAGATGGTGCGACAGTAAAGAGCAGCCTTTTGCGGGGGCAGGGGACCACTGCGCAACACTTCGGCGAGGCTTCGCCCTTCAATGAAGTCCATGCAATAGTAGGGCTGCTCACTGGGCCCCCCATCCGCATGCTCGGTGAAGATACGCCCGACATGATGCACGGCAACGATGTTTGGGTGACGGAGACCGGCAGCAGCCTTGGCTTCACGGCGGAAGCGCTCTCGCAGGTCCTCCGAGCTGAATCGACCATTGAGAAGAAACTTCAGTGCGACAAAGCGATCCAGACTGATCTGTCGAGCCAGATACACCACACCCATGCCGCCATGAGCGATCTCTTCAATGAGTTCATAATCGGCGAATTTTTCGGGCAGACGACTTCCAAGGGTGGTGGCCAGAGTGCCAATCAGGGAATCGTGGACTGGGCCAAAAGCCGCCGCTGCTTTCTGCAAATCGGGGGGGGAGAGTAGCAGGGTTTTTGAGTCTTCTGAAAAGGTAACTTCCGTCGGTTTCGGAGTGATCTGGCGCAGGCCGACGGCGAGCAAGCAGCGTGGACAGGCCGCTCCTGATTTCACCGGTGCACCGCAAGTGGGGCAGGGAGCAAGGATTGGCGTGGGCATGGATGAAGAACGGCGACTTTGAGATCAAAAAACAGCGGGTTCACGTCACGACAACCCATCCGCTACAATGACCACTATTGCGGGATCATTTGAAAGTCCATCTCCACCGGTTTGCTGAGAAGGACTTGGCGATCCTGGGTCAAGGTGACCTCATACGTGAAGTTCGCGTAGCTGGTTGGGTCGAGCATCACCGGGTTGTTCATTCCTTTGTTCGTGAAGACTTGGGGGGTGTGGATGTTGTAAGTGACCTGCACCTGGATGTCGCCGTTCTTGCTTTTGGAGAAGGTGTACTTTGGTGTGGCCTCGCCATAAGGCATGCCTGGAGTTCCATCGGGCAATTTCACAGGGCTGTCGGCAGTATTGAGATTGTCAACGAGGCCTGCCAGCAGGCCCTGATGCGCGTGCTCTGTGATAAAGAAGGCCATCGATTGATCGCCATCGCAGAGGTCGAGAATCATGCGAGAAGCTGCCAGACGCAGCTCATCTTTGCCTGATTCGTCCGCCACTTTGAAGAGGTTCATGGGCAGCATGTTGGTGAGTGTGCCGTCTTCACTTTCGATCTCAAATTCAGCGCGTCCCAAGTCACGCCAAAAACTGCTGGCGACACCGCTGCCGCGTCCATCTTGCGTCTTGCCGGTTGAGTCCGGTGGGCTGGGGGCGTTCAGGCCATCGATGACGGATTGCTGCGTTTTAGGCGGAGCCTTGCCTCCGACGACGGTCATGCCTTCATCACCGGTGAGCTCGACCTTGAAGACCTCGCGGATGGCGGTGCGGGAACTTTGGCTCAGGCTCTTTTGACCGTCCACGCGTCCCTCGGACAGCGGTGGAATCGAAACCTCGGCTTGAAGCAAGCGCTCCTTACTCGCTTGACTCAGCAGGCCAAGGTTTTTGCTGGCCGTCATCATGTTGAGGCCTCGCGCAATGTCCTCTTTAGAGGACTCTTTGGACTTGATCATGCGCTGGCCTGCATCATCAAGACCATCGGCCAAACTGCGCATTTCAAAATGCACCAACTTTCCATGGAGAAGCTGTGCGTCTTCCACCGAAAGCAAGTTCATCGCGTGAGTCATCATCTCGCTGCGGAAGTTCATGCCCTTAATCGGATCATCAATCGGTTCTCCAAGGGCGCGGAATTGATCGAGCAGATTTTCCTGCAATTGCTGGGTCTTGACCACCGCGCTCAGGATGTCTTGGGTGCTGCCCTGCGCCATGGTTTGTGCCAAGCTCTGGATCTGGCGATCGAATTGGGCGGTGAGCAGGTCTTGGCGTGTTGAAATTTCATAGCCGATGCTGCCTCTAGGCTCTTCAATGCCGAGTTGCCGACAGGCTTCGTTCAGACGCAAGAGCTGGCTGTGGCTGAGATCGGTCAGATTCATGCCGCTGTCTTTGAAGATGTTTTTCACATGATTCACGGCCTTGGCACCCGTCTCAAGGATGCCTCTTGAAGGATTCATGTGAGAGACCTCACAGACGTGTGTCAGAGTCTTGAGATTGTCCGCCAAGCAGATGATCGCGTTGGCAAAGTTGGACGCAGAGTGCACGGGGCCTTCGGGATCTTCCATGGCATCTAGACCACGCTTGAGAAGATGTTCGGCGTTGTTTTGAATGTGATCTTCAGACTCCTCATGCCGATTGCCCAATACCCCTTGAGCCAGTGACATCACACGGTCACCACTTAGACCGCCAATGGCTCCGCTATGTCTTAAAGTTTCCAGCGTTTTGGTGGGCAAAAGTTTCAGGAAGCTACCCATCTGACCCACGTAGTTGTTTTGGTCATGTCCACCCCGGCTGACGATTTGTTGATCCATGAAGCTAGCCACAAGATCGTGTTTGCGTTGCTTCATCACGGCAGGATCATCAGAGCTGAGGCTGTGCTTTTTCAGCAACTCTTCTGACTTTGTCAGCAGGACACTAAAACAACGCTCTGCGATCCCTGGCTTCCCTGCTTCATGTTGAGGCGATTCTAGGGCGTGAGTGAGTTCAGCGCTGAGCATTTCTTGGCAGTCTTTCTTCAGCAGATGGGTGGCGGCTCTGTCCACGGCTTCACTCAGGTGATGCAGAATATAGAAGGTGTTTTTGTCATTTTTTAGATCGCTGGCCTTCGCTTCGTGGATGGACTCTCTGAGGCTCATCAACTGATCAAGCTCGAGTTTACCGAGGTGCAAATCGAGGCGTGTCTCAACGACCTTATTGATGTCTGTGCCTAAATTCTCCAAAGGTATCATGGAGTTCAGCATGTTCTGAATCCGGTCGTCCACCTTGTCGAGGTCGAGTGGCTGATTGCCTGTTTTGGTGAGAGCAACAAGGAGCTTGCCAGCAGCGGTACTCGTTTGTTTCAGCGAGTGCTTGAATTCGGCATTGTTGCGAGCCTCCCCTGTCTTCATCTGGCGGGCGATGCGGCTGGAGAGTGACTTCACAGCTGTGCGCATCGCTTGAAACAAACGCTTGGGTCCTGAAGGAACCTGCCTGACTTCACTGTTGCCAAGACGACCGACCGGCGTGTCACCAAAGTCGTGGTTCAGAGCAGTGCTAGGAACAAAAACGGGAGCATTGATTTGTAAATTTGCCATGGTGCATGAAAGTTTCAAAGTTCCATCCGCACTCCACGCTGTTCCGATTACACAATTTCTTTCGATGGTGCCTGATCTGCGGTTTCTTTTTGCGCTGCCAACGGTGGAACGAAGGGTTTCAGCGGTCCACCAACCCAGAGCGTGTCGTCTTCCGTGAAGAGATCGACGACCTTCAAATAACGTCGGTAAAAAGCTAAAATCTGTTCATCCTCCAGGCTGTCTTCAGGGCGATCACGGACAGCGGCGACATGACCCTGAATGTGCGTTATGCCGACCTCCGCTTTTTTGATCAAGGCAAGAAAACGCACGATGTCCGCAAACGGGCTGCGTAGGCCGCTGCGCTCGGTTTTCCGCTCAAAAAGGACGATGATGAGCAGGTGGGGGGTTTCTTTGGGGACGCGATAGACAAAGGTGGACTGCCCCAAGGTCATCTGCCAGCCCACAGGCGGTGCGCCTAGCATGGCCGCCGGTTGATACAGCGTCGGTGGACGATTCTGCTCGCTAAGCCAGAGAGTGAAGGGATCACGAAAAAAGGTCCGCATGACGGGAAAATGGTTTTTTCAGCGCTTTTTGTGCCGGTTGAAACTTTTGTTGTAATCCTCGGTGCACATTCTGCGGATATGGAAGTGAATATTGTCATGCTCTTGGGATGATCCCAGAGCTGGCCCCATCAACGCCTCCGAATCCCCCTTCCGCCATGCAAATCATCAAAACGGAAATGAGTGCAGCCGCTAAGGCCGGCGCACTCGACCCCTCGCTGGCTTTCAGTCAGGTTTACACGCAACACCGTGATTTGGTCGCCCAAACGGCTCTCAGTGGTCTGCAGGGGCTTCAGGCGGTTCTTTCTGAAAGTGGCGTTTACAGCGCTGCGTTGTCGAGGCTTCAAGAAGCCACGGAAAACAT
>JAIXVB010000755.1 GCA_027483245.1 Verrucomicrobiaceae bacterium
ATGTGGACGCGCGAAGTCGGTCCCGGCCGTGTCTTCGTCAGCATCCCCGGCCACTACACCTGGACCCACGATGACCCACTTTATCGCATTCTCATCCTGCGCGGCATAATGTGGACTGCTAGGCAACCCCTCGACCGCCTCGCGCCACTGAGCGTCATCGGCGCGCGTGTAGGTAAGTAAGCCAAACCCACCTTCATGACCGACGATGAAATCGAGAAAAATCTGCTCCGGCATCTGCCTCACGATCCTCTTCGAGCCATGAACATGCTGCCCTCCATGCGTCTAGAAAACCGACGTCGTCAACTGGCGACTTCCGTCGCCAGCGCCTGGAGGCAACACGACATCAACCTCGCCTGGAACGCCGTTGCCAGAGCACCGATTGGCGCTGCCGAAAAACAAATCATCTTCAACGAACTCTGGTCCTAACCTGCATGTCCACTATCGCCGTTCTCGGAACCTTCGACACCAAAGGCACGGAGCATCGCTTCGTCGCCGATCAGATCTTTCAACGAGCACATCAAGTCCTGCTGATTGATGTGGGTGGCCATGGAGAGCCGCAGATCAAAGCGGACATCACTCGTGAAGAAGTCGCAGCCACAGCAGGCATTGACCTCCATGCATTGCGTGCTCAGAACGACCGGGGTGCGATGGTCGAGGCGATCGCCAAAGCCGCCGCCATCATGTTAGCAAAGCTCGCGAAGGAAGGGCGCATTGACGGCGTGATTTCGCTCGGCGGCACAGGTGGAACAGCCATCGGCACAGCTGCCATGCGAGCACTTCCACTCGGGTTTCCAAAGCTCATGGTGTCAACCGTCGCAGCGGGCAATGTCACTCCCTATCTCGGAGTGAAAGATATCGTGATGTTTCCAAGCATCGTCGATGTCGCTGGGTTGAATCGTTTTTCTCGTGCGGTCTTTACGAGAGCCGCAGCAACCGTCTGCGCCCTCGCGGAAGCGAATGCCGCAATGCCTAAAGTGAGCGATGCCAAACCACTCATCGTGGCCTCCATGTTTGGCAACACCACGAAATGCGTCGAACACGCACGCGAACTACTCGAAGACGCAGGTTATGAAGTGCTCGTTTTCCACGCCACGGGCACAGGGGGGCGCACGATGGAGTCGCTCATCGAAAGCGGCCTCGTCGCGGGCGTGCTCGACATCACCACCACCGAGTGGGCCGATGAACTCGCTGGCGGAGTCTTCGCCGCTGGCCCAACACGTCTCGAAGCAGCAGCACGCCACGGCATCCCAGCCATCGTCACGCTAGGATGCCTCGACATGGTGAACTTCGGGTCGCCCGATAGCGTGCCCGCGAAGTATGCCGGACGCACCTTCTACCAGCACAATCCGCAAGTCACCCTCATGCGCACCACGCCAGCCGAGTGCGCAGAGCTGGGCCGCATCCTCGCGGAAAAGGTGAATCTTTCCACCGGCCCCGTGACGGTGCTTTTGCCAAAGCGTGCCATCAGCATCATCAGCGCGGAAGGAAAACCCTTTCGCGATCCGGCAGCCGATGCCGCGCTGTTTTACGCCATCAAATCCAATCTCCGTCGTGACATTCCTCTCATCGAACTCGACTGCGAGATCAACGACCCCGCATTCGCCGAAGCGTGCGCAAAGTCGTTGCTGGAGGAGATCGCCAACTCATCCCCTGCGAACATCGGGACAGCCCATTAATGCAGAAAGTCTCGCTGCATGAGCTGCGACGACCTTTCCAGCAGCAGGCAGTTTGGCGAGAGGCAGTCGATCACTTGGTCCGCTGATCCATATCGCGGCGATGACTTCTTCTCGGACATCAAACACAGGTGCCGCAGCACACGCATAAGTCTCGCTCTCCTCACAGCGATCGAGGGCATAGCCTTTCTCGCACACCTCGGCGAGCTCAACGATGAAGGCTTTGGCAGACGTGATGGTGGTCTTAGTGTGTTTGGTGAAGTGAATGCTATTGATCAGGGCCTTCCGCATGTCTTCCGAAAGGAATGCCAGCATAGCTTTTGCAGGTGCGGCAGTGTGCAGCGGGAAGGCGTGGCCGACCTCCACCACGACCTTGACTGGATGTGAAGATGCGACCTGGTCCAGCACTACCCCTTGAGAACCCGAGAGCGTGCCGAGCAGCGCGGTTTCACCCGTGGCATCGCGTAGCGCGGTGAGCACAGCACCAGCGGCCTGCAGCAGGCGTTGACCACCAATGGCACAGTGACTCACGGAGAGCAGCTTGCGGCTCAGGCGATAGACCTTCGTGCCTTCATCACGCTCCGCATAGCCGCGCAGGGTGAGCGTCGTGAGAATGCGGAAAACGGAGTTCTTCGGCATGGCCAGCTCCTCAGTCATCGCCGTCAGGGTGAGTCCTTCAGGGTGCTGCGAGAGCCGCTCCAGCAGATCGAGGGTGCGGTCCAGAATCGGAACCCGGTATCGGTTCAGTGGATGGGTGGGTTCTCGGCGATTTGCGGGCATGTGTTTTTCATATCAAACATGATTCTTGATTGCAAACGCAGGTTTCAGTTGTTTGAATGTTGTATTCTATTTCAAATGCAATCTCTCATATCAACCCTGGAGAACACCTCTGTCATCGTCACCGGAGGCTCGCGCGGCTACGGTGCGGGCATTGCGGAAGCGTTTGTGAAAGCGGGCGCTCGTGTCTGGATCACCGGGCGTGATGCG
>JAIXVB010000159.1 GCA_027483245.1 Verrucomicrobiaceae bacterium
ATCCTAAAACACTCCCTGGTTTTTGGAAAACCACTCCAGGTTCTGAAAAGACCTTCGAAGGTTTTCAGAAAACCTTGCTGGGTTCTGAAAAAACCTTCGAGGGTTTTCGGAAAAACTTGCTGGGTTTTGAAAAAACCTTCGAAGGTTTTCGGAAAAACTTGCTGGGTTTTGAAAAGACCTTCGAGGGTTTTCAGAAAAACTTGCTGGGTTCTGAAAAAACCTTCGAGGGTTTTCGGAAAAACTTGCTGGGTTTTGAGGCTTTTGGCCAGAAATCCGGCCTCAGGGGTCTTGTTGGACGGTTCCCCTTTCCACTGTCTTGGGTTGAAGGCAGAAGCAGCGCGCTTCACTCGAACAACTCTGGATAACGCTGGAGAGACAACACACGACTGTGTTCCAAGATCTCCAGCGGACAATCGAGATGCAGGGTGGCCTGGACGACGGATTCACAATCTCCAGCGTGGAGCTTGCGCACGGCGTGCTTCACACGGGCGACCTGACCAGAAGCGACACTGAGTTCACTCAGCCCCATGCCGATCAGCAGGGGAGTCAGTTCGATGTCGGCGGCCATTTCTCCGCAGATGCAGACCCGGATGCCCGCTTTGCGACCGGCTTCGACCGTCATGCGAATCAGCCGCAGAACGGCTGGATGGGTGGGCTGATAAAGATCGGCCACTCGCTCATTCAGCCGATCGACGGCCAAGGTGTATTGAATGAGGTCGTTGGTGCCGAGGCTGAGAAAGTCCACCTCACTGGCGATCAAATCGGCGGAAAGAGCGGCACTGGGCACCTCGATCATGGCGCCGACTTCGATCTCCTCGGCGATGGCGTAACCTTCGTCCGTGAGTTCCGCCGCACACTCCTGGAGGATGGTTTTGGCGAGGCGCACTTCTTTGACCCCGGAGACCATGGGAAACATGATGCCCAGTGGCCCATGAGCCGAGGCACGGAGGAGAGCACGCAGTTGGCGCTTGAAGAGATCCTGACGACTGAGGGAGATGCGAATGCCGCGCCAGCCGAGAAAGGGATTCGGCTCAGGCTCGAAGGGCATCTGAGGGTCCACTTTGTCTCCGCCGATGTCGAGAGTGCGGAAAATGACCTGCCCTGGAGCCATGGCACGAACAGCACGGGTGTAGGACTCGGCCAGCCAGTCTTCAGAGCCATCGGGGTTCTCCATGTGGAGAAACTCGGTGCGGAAAAGGCCCACCTGCTCGGCTCCACTGTCACGAATGGCGGTCATTTCCTCGATGAACTCCGCGTTGGCACAGACCTCCACTGCACAGCCATCGCAGGTCACGGCAGGTTCATGGCGAGTTTCCTGGAGAGCGTCTTCACGCTCCTCGGCCTCTTCTTCTCGTGAGCGGAGTTTGGTCAGCGTGGCCGCGCAGGGATTCAGGATGAGCATGCCGTCATCCCCATCCAGCAGCACGGGATCCCCGGAATGGAGTTCCTCACAGATGCCATGCAGGCGAACGACGGCGGGCAGACCGAGGGAACGCGCGATGATGGCAGCGTGTGAATTGACACTGCCGGTCTCGATGGCAAAACCGAGGACCTTGCTGCGGTCAAGTTGAACGGTGTCGGAAGGGGTCAGGTCACGTGCCACGATGATGACTGGATCATCAAACATGGGGTGATTGAGCAGTTCTCCCCGCAGATGACGCATGACACGCTGAGTGATGTCCTTGATGTCGAGGAAGCGCTCCCGCAGGTAGGAGTCGGCAAGGCCACGCAAGGCGTCCATGTGCTTGCACATGAGTCGATAATAGACCCAGTCCACGCAGATGAGCTTTTCCCGCACGGTTTTCTCCACGTGTTTGCGAATGGAGGAGTCATCCAGGATCAGCAGATGGGTCTCAAAAATATCAGCTTCTGCACTGCCCTGCTCTTCCCCCACCGCACGCTGCAGGGCCTCGATCTCGGTGTGCGTCACATCCAGCGCGGCCCGCCAGCGAGCGAGTTCTGAATCGACCTGATCCGCGGTGATCGGCTCCGCATCCGGCTCATCAAAGTCATCTTTCAGCACGTGCACCACCGCGTGGGCCACGCCGGAGGAGACGGCGGTGCCTTGCCAAGTCTTTTCCAGGGTGGGCAATTCAGAAGTCATTAAGGGTCATGATGGGTTTGACGGTTCCCTTTGGCAATCAGGAATCCTGCTAACCCTGGATGAGCTTCTCTTTGAATGTGGCGGAAGTGCTGCTTTTTCTCGACAGTTTAGCCAGTCGCTACGTTCTTTGTCCACGACCATGATTCGCCTCACCAGTGTTCTCTGCCTTCTTACCCTCAGCTCGCTCTGCGCCCAGTGGCCGCAAAACAGCAGTGATCTCCAACCTGACCCCAAAGCCGAGTTTGGCATCTTGGACAATGGCTTACGCTATGTTGTTCTGCCCAATGCCGAACCTCCCGGCCGCGCGAGCATCCGCATTTACATGGATGTCGGCTCGCTGATGGAAAAAGACGATCAGCAGGGCATGGCCCATTTCCTGGAACACATGGCCTTCAATGGATCCCGCCACTTCCCAGGCGGCGAAATGGTGGAGTACTTTCAGCGCTTGGGCATGGGTTTCGGCGCAGACACCAATGCGCACACCTCCTTTAAAGAGACGGTTTACATGCTGGAACTGCCCAAGGTGGAGCCCAAGCTGGTCGCGGAAGGCATGCAGCTTTTCCGCGATTACCTGGACGGAATGTCCCTGGGTGCCGAGGAGATCGATAAGGAACGCGGCATCATTTTGAGCGAAAAACTCAGCCGCGACTCGATCGAGTATCGCACGCAGATCGCAGGTTATAAATTCGCCATGCCGGACTCGCTGCTGCCGGATCGCCTGCCGATCGGCATCGAAAAAACCCTGAAGACCATGCAGCGCCCGCGTTTTGTGGACTTTTATGAGACCTGGTATACGCCAAAACGGGCCGTGATCGTGGCCGTGGGTGACTTTAAAGACACCGCCCTGGTGAAAGCGGAGATCGAGAAAAACTTCGCCGATGCCAAACCCCGCCGTGGTGATGCCGAAGATCCCACCCTGGGCAAAATCTCCACCGGTCGTGGCATCATTGCCAAACTGCACACCGAACTGGAAGCTCAGGCAGTGGATCTCTCGATTGAAATTTTGCGTCCCGCCAAGAATGGCCCAGACACCAGCACAGATCGCCGTCGCAAACTGGTGCGTGACCTGGGCGATGCGATGCTGAATCAGCGTCTGTCGAAGCTCGCCAAGGCTGAAAACGCCCCCATCCTGGGAGCGGAGTCCTACAGCTATGAATACCTCGAGTTTGTCGAGATCAACGGCATCATGGCCCAGTGTCCCCCGGAGCAATGGCAGGCAGCCTTGACCCTGATGGAAACCGAAGTGCGCCGGGCTGTTCAGCATGGCTTCACCGAGGCCGAATTTGCAGAGGCCAAGGCAAGCTTGCTGAAAACCGCACAACTACGTGCGGCGCAGGCAGATACCCGCAAGTCCCGTGATCTGGCCAGCGGTCTGGTCAGCATCTTGGCCGCGAAGAAAGTCTTCACGCACCCGAGCACTGATCTTCAACGCATCGAGTCTGTTTTGAAGAATCTCAAAAAATCGGAGTGCGATGCCGCTCTGGCAGAAGGCTGGAAGAGTGAAGACATCCAGCTCTTTGTCGGTGGCAAATTGAAACTGGAAGGCGATGCCGAGAAACAAATCATCGCCACCTTCAAAGACAGCCAATCCAAGCCCGTGGCGGCACCTGCCCAGGAAGAAACCGCCACTTTTGCCTACAGTGACTTCGGCCCCGCAGGCAAAATCGCCGAACAGAAGAAGATCGCCGAACTGGATATCACCCAGGCAACCCTGGCCAACAATGTGCGAGTCAATCTAAAGCCCACCCCTTTTGAAAAAGGCAGCGTGCGAGTCACGATCAACTTCGGCGGCGGCAAACTCACCACACCCGCTGATCAACCCGGTTTGATCGCCTTTGCCCAAAGCACCTTCATCCTGGGCGGTTTAAAGGCCCATGACGTGGATTCCATCCGCCGACTTTTTGCCAGCCAGACCGTCAGCAGTGATTTCACCGTGGGAGATGAAGCCTTCATGCTCAGCGGACGCACCACGCCCGAAGACCTGAAAGCCCAACTGCAACTCCTGACCGCTTATCTCACCGCTCCCGGTTACCGCGAGGAAGCCGCACGCCAATTCCAAAAGAGCCTGGACCCCATGTACACCCAATTGGAGCACACGGCGGAAGGCATCATGGCAGATAAAGTCGTCGCTTTCATCCACAGCGCAGATCCGCGCTTTGGTTTCCCTACCAAGGAAGTCATGGCCCAACGCAACCTTGCCGAGCTGGAAGCCTGGCTGAAACCTGCGCTGACCCAGGACTGGCTGGAAGTCTCCATCGTCGGTGATTTCGAAGAAAAAGCCGCTCTGGAAGCGATTGCCGCCACGCTGGGCACCCTGCCAGCACGCGCTGCGGAAAAACCTGCCTATGCCAA
>JAIXVB010000592.1 GCA_027483245.1 Verrucomicrobiaceae bacterium
ACCGTTCACATAGAGCATGAACCAGTTGTCGGCATAGACGTTGAGTTTCATCGTGTCGGCGAGGCTGGGTTTGATGAGTCCGGGCGGGCCACCTTTGCCTTTTCCTTTGCCGCCTGTGGGGGCTCGCGACGGAGATGGGGGAGGAGCTTCAGTCTTCGTCTTTGGTGTGCGTTGATCTTCACCAGCAGCAGCGCTGCTACCGCTCGTATGCACGACACGCAGCGACGAACTTGCCAGCACCTTATCCTGCATCGCTGCCAGCAGTTCTTCGCGTCCCGGCGTGCCAGCGACTTTCAGAGGTTCTTTGAGGGCATACAGCGTGATCACATAGGTCTTCGCGCCGGGACCTTTCGAGTGTGGAGGTTCATAGCCGACTTCGCCTTTGAAGCCGGTGCCGATCTTGCCAATGCGTTGCGAATCCTTCGGTAGGCTCGCGATGCTAGCGGGGATGTCATAGACGGTCCAATACCACTTCTTGTCACCGCCAGGTGCGACGTGATCCATAATCAAGGCATAATCCTTCGTCCCTGCCGGTGCACCCGCCCATTCCAAGGGGGGGCTGATGCCATCGCCATCACCTGTGAACTCAATGGGCAGGCTTTGAAGATCTTCAACGACTGGACTGGTGAGCATGAACTTGCCATCGCTGCTGCGCGGTTGATCCGGGAGTTCAACGAAGGCTTCCTGCTTGCCACCGCGACCGCCGCCTTCGCCTTTCTTCATCTCTTCGCGTGCCGGAGGTTCATCGTCACGGGGCAGGGGGGCGGCACCGGTAGGCGCGTTGCCCGCGAGTTCATCAAGCTCTGGCGTGTCGAGTTTGCCATCGCGATTATGATCGAAGGTATTGAACTGCTCCTTCGCTGTCGCCATCGCCTCAGCGAGCGGTATGCCGTTCTTCGTCGCATTGGCCTTTGCATGGTCCGCGAACTCCAGCGCCGTGACGACACCATCACCGTTCACATCGAGAATGCCCTGCGCCGCAGTCTGTGGGCGCGCTTGACGGGGGGCTTCTTCATCAGAACGCGGCGCAGGCTTCTCCATCTCGCTCTCACGGCCGCCTTTGCCTTTTGACTTGCCCTTCCCTTTGCCTCTCATTCCTCCCGGAACACCGGGCTCATCGCGCGGAGGACCACCACCGCCGCCACCTTGGCGTGCAGTATAGATCTCTGTTGCCTTGCCCTCACGACCGTTGTCGAACTCGAAAGGAAAGGTCCCATCCGCCTTGATCGCATAAGACACGCTCCGCTTGTCGCCATTCACGCTGTAGCTCAGTCGGTAGCTATCTTTGCCCGTGCTTTCAAAGCCTGTGATTTCCGCCCCGCGCAAAGCGGTGAGCGCTGGCCGCACGGGATTCGCACGCGGTTGCGGATCAACTTGCTCGCCAGCCTCCACGACCTCGCCATGGAAGCCGCCAATGACATACGGATACTTGTTCGAGGCGTGGTAATGATAACCAACACCCGGCGACTCGTGGCCGTGGCACTCGTCGAGGTCTGTAACGGGCGAGCCATCCGGCTCCGTGAGACCGTAAATGGGATAACCATCGAGCGCATACGCCACCGGCATGCCTTTGCCGACCTGCGCCTGCAGATGCAGCGGCGCGATGTGGTAGTGATAATCATCCGCGCGTCCGCAATGGCCGCCCCACTCGTCCAGTTCGCCGATTTCATAACTGATCTCGCCGCGATTGTTCTGCGGATTGAAGATCGGGATGCCATTCACGGCCAAAGCGATCGCGCCGCGCAGGAAGCGGCCTTTGATCATCGCGGGCTCTATTGCACGAACAGGCTTCAGCGGGATGCGCCAGGCGTTGTCGCCGAAATACGGTTGTGGCAGCGGCACCTGCTGCTGCCATGCGGTGATGCCCACCATCATGTTGTGATCCGGCAGGCCGTTCGAGCCCACATAGAGAAATTCACCGTCCGCCCGCAAATCGAGCTTCGTGAAAGGCAGGAAGGCCTTCGCGGTCTGCGGCGCATTCGCGGCATTCGCAGCCGCCGCGGCCGCGAGTTGGACGACCGAGGCCGTGGAGGCGACTTCGGTCATGCCGCGCTCACGTTTCCATTCCTCGAGAATGTGCGCCCGCAGTGCCTCCCGGTCAGTGGTGGCCAAATCATGCGCGGCGAGGCTCGTCGCGAACAGCAGGAGGGCAGAGAATCGTTTCATAGCGTCACCTACTAACTCTCGACGCGTCAAAACGGCTTCAGCGAATCTCAGGAGATTTGTCGGGATTGTGTAAAGGCGACGAAACGCCCTTTGGGGAACCGCACTGACCTTGGATAAGCCTTCGTCCGCCGTTCCGTCTTACTCAGGAATGAACCTCACCCGCCGCCATTTTCTCCAAACGACCCCTTTGGCCCTGCTGCCCGCCGTTTCGCCTGCCGCCGAGGCGCGGGAGTCGCTCATCGAGTCCATCGAGAAGGTCGTGGTGAAGACGCCCGCGCTGCCGAAGGGCACGTGGTTTCATCCGCGGGCCTGCATGATCGGCAAACGCGCCTTCATGACCACGCAGCCCATCCTGGGCTCCGATCACTTCGGTCATGTGCACTGGACTACGTCCGACGACCTCGGCCAGACGTGGAGCGACTTCATACCCGTGCCACCGCTCGGCTGGGTGCCGATGGCCGACGGCAACAACGAGGCCGTGTGCGATGTCACGCCCGAGTTTCACGCGAAAACCGGCAGCGTGCTCGCGCTCGGGCACAACGTGTTTTACAAAAACAAAGGATTCTACCGCGACCAGCCCTCGCGCTGGCCCATTTACGCCGTGTGGAAGGACGGCGCGTGGGGTCCGCGACGCAAACTCGTGTGGGATGACCCGCGCGGCAGTGAGATCTACTCGAACAACTGCGGCCAGCGCATCAACCTGCCGGATGGAGATGTGCTCATGAGCTTCACCTTCGGCGTGAAAGGCCAGACGCGCTCCGTGTGCGGCGTGCGCTGCTCCTTTGATGGCGACGAGTTGCGCATCAAGCAAACCGGCAACGCGCTCACGAACAGCGTCGGTCGCGGCCTGCTGGAGCCCTCGCTCACGCAGTTCGGCGGACGTTTCTACCTCACCATCCGCGCCGAGGATCGCAAAGGCTACGTCGCTGTCAGCGATGACGGCCTGAACTACGAACCGCAGCAGCCCTGGACCTGGGACGACGGCACGCCGCTCATGACAAACAGCACGCAGCAGCACTGGCTCACGCACTCCGACGCGCTCTTCCTCGTCTATACGCGACGCGATCCCACCAACGAAAAAGTCATCCGCTGGCGTGCACCGCTGTGGGTGGCGCAGGTCGATCCAAAAACGCTCCGCCTCATCCGCGCCACCGAGCGCGTCGTGCTCCCGCTCATCGGCGATGGCGTCAACGCCGCCGACCTCGTCGCCTTCAACGGCAACTTCGGCATCTGCAACGCCAGCCCCGGCGAATCCTGGGTCACCGACGGCTCCTGGTGCCCCAAAACCAACACCGGCGAACTCAACCTCGCCCGCGTGAAGTGGCGGAAGGCGAATGGGTTGGTGCAGGGGTGAAGCGGCCTATCTGTTCGAAAGACTGTCTTTAGGAGCAGTCATGCCATGAGTGATAAACACGAATGGGGGTCGCGGGGCCTTTGTTCCAACGCCATACAATGCCGCGCTGATGTGTGGAGACATGTAGCGCTTCGGCGCGTGGCACCTTGGCGCCGGCGATTGGTCTCGGCAGGCTTTCGATTCCAAGCTTTGCTCTGCGTTTTGGCTGACGCAGTGCCGGAGAGAGATGCGCGTCAATGCTGCGGCGGCGGGCATAGCCGATCATGAGAGCATCTTGCATGGCCCAGCCATATTCGCCGTCCACAAAGCGGTTCAGCCCATCATCCCAGTAGCGTGAACCTGCTGCATGCTTGGCATCCACGGGTTTGCATTCGGTGAAGATGGCATACTCGGTCGCCAGCACGCGGAAATGATGAGCTGGCTTGAGCTTGAAATAAAGATCGGGTTCTTCTTTGAGCTTTGTCCCGGTGTAGTCGGTGGCACCTGAGTGTCGGCTGACAGATTCGAAGATTCCCTCATCGAATCCCGGGATGGCATCCGCCCGACCACGAGCACGTCGCTGACGGAGATCGTTTTCGAGGAGGTTGTGTATTTGGACGGTGAGCGGGTCCTCACCGAATGCCGCGAGGCTGCCATGCTTGACCCGCAGCATTTCGAGGGCCACGCCGAGCACCTGGTGCAGCAACAGCATCACACGAGGATGAACTTCTGGATGCGGCAGGTCGAACTCGTCGGGTGGCAAGCCCACCTCGAAGCCTTCATCGAAGCCTCTGGCGAACATCCCGGGCCGGGAGCTTTGACTGGCGACACTTTTCACGGACGGCGAGGTGATGTGGGAGGGTCAAAGGCGGAGAGCTTTTCCTGAATGATGTGACGCGCGCACAGCAACGCACGCGAGCGAGTCCACCAGCGGCGTGCATCCAGAATGCCGAGCAACAATCCACGACCGTGGGTGCGGATGGTCACGAGAGAAGTTCCATTGTCGTTCGCATCCCGCATCGCAGCCGCGATGAGTCCGCTAGGCACCCGTGGTGCTTCTGGCCCGACCCATGCAGCGACAAAGCGCCAGGAATGATCCCAGCTATCCTGTCGCAAGCCTGGAGGCTCGGCCACTTGGATGGTTTCGCCGGTGACATCGAACATCGGCTGCAACCGCTTCTGCAATTCTTCGCAGAAGGTTTTGCGATGTGCTGGCTCAGTTTCGGCAAAGGCGTCTTCCCCGGCACGACGATAGGGAGCAGCGGCATACAAGGTGTCTTCGATCACCTGGATGTCCTCGGCTTTAAGGCCATAAAGGCGGAAGACAAAGTCGTTCAGCTCTGCCCAAAAAGCCTCGGCACGACGATGATCCAATTGCGGTGCTGGCTCTTGTTCGGGTAAACCAAGCGACATTTGTTGTGCGGGCTGTGCCTTTGATTTGGTCTTGGCCTTGGGATTTGGTTTGGGCATGACGCCTTCACCGGCGATGAGACGGGCTGAGAGTGATAGGAGCGTCTTCTTTTCCCGCGCGGCCAGCTTCTTCATCTCAGGAAACGGGATGGCATCAAAGTCCGCTTTCAGGAACATCATGAAGTCGCTGCCCAGCGAGGCGCTGCGCATCAAAACGAAATAGCGGGCCAGGGTCGAGTGTGCGAGCACATGAATGATGGCTGCGAGGGCATCCTGCTCAGGATGGCCTTTGCAAGAGTAGCCGTAGTAGCTCTGGCTGAAGGCTAGCTTTTTGTCGGCGACGAATGCCTTCGGCGAATGCGGGTTGTCACCGGGAGCTTTGGGAATCACCACGAGCGGCGCAGCATAAAGAGAAGTTGATCGAGGAAAATTGGGGCACGCATTGGGATGATTGGTTTCAAACTTTTTAAGTTTCGCCCACTCGATTTCGAAACGTGTCTTGTCGGAGCGCTTGAAGTCTAAAAGCTCGTTGAGAAAGGGCGCGGGCTTGTCGCTATGTCCCGCCGAAATGTCATACCCTTTGCCAGTTCGCTCACTGTCTTCTCCATCCCACTCCTCCCATCGTTGCTCTAACGACTTGCAGAAGGCCGATTGGATGCGTTTCATCACCTCCACATCCAGCCAAGTGCCAAGCGTGAGAGTTTTCAGGAGCCAGGGGCTGGATTCGAGGTCGTTGACACGAAGCGGGTTCACCGACGCGTAGTCGATACGGAACCGGCCTTTGTTGTTAATGTCGTATTCACAAGTAGGTGTTACGAAGTAAAACCCATGAGTAGCTTTTGACCGTTCATTTTTCGCAAAAGCAAGGCAGAACGGGGCTTTAACACCGGGCCACACCGAGGTCCAACGCAGGTCAGTCCCATTGATGATGCCAGTGAACGTGAATGCCTTTTGCGCTGAGAGCCATGTGACATCTTTTTTGCCCTGGGTGTGCAGGAATAGACGGGCATGCATCGCAAACGCGATGGTGGCACCTGGTTTGGCCCACTCAGCGGCCCGCCACAGAAACGGAATGTCTGGGGCTTTGTCGGGATTGGTGTAATCCTTGGCAAGCTCTTCCAGATGACGTTTTTTCAGAACACGGCGGGCGATGGTGGTGAACGCCTTGTTGGCTCGCTTGCTGGCAGAATCCTTGGGGCGTCCAGCCACGGCTCCATCGCCACGGCGCTGGGCTGGCGACTCATCCCGGAGGCGAGTCCACGGAGGATTCCCAATCACCAGATCGAAAGCAGCAGCGAAACGCTCTAATCCATCCCGGTCCGGCAGACTGCCCAAACTGCCGAGGAGAGCCTCATCCTCCGCCAACTGGCCTTTGCCATGAACCTGCAAGGCTGTCTCGGGGCCGAAGTGATGCAGCACAGCGCCACGAAGGTTGCGCGGCATCTTCAACTCGGAGGGCGGGCGTTGCGTGGCATTCAGCTCGATCGCCGTGATGTAGAGAGCTAGCGCGGACAGACGAAGCGCAGACTCGCTCACGTCAAAGCCTCTGATCTGCTGGTAAAGAATGTCCTGAATGACGCGCTTGTCTGGACGCTGCCCACTTGCCTGCCAGGCTGCTTCAAACAGTTTACGGAAGGCGAGCACGAGAAAAATGCCGGCACCGCACGAGGGATCGAGCACGCGCGACTTCGCCCGCTTCTCCTGCGGCATGGAATCAAAAGACTCCCGCACCATGAGCTGGGCGATGAAACGAGGCGTGTAGTGAACAGATTTTTCAGATGCGAGCTTTGGATCAACCTGATGTGAGAAGTGCTCATAAACCTCGCTGAGCACTCCAACCGGAATGTGGGCAAATTGCAGATCATTCCAGTCGAGTTCAGGCTGAAAGTCTCTCGGACCAGCAACGTGCCAGCCTTTCATGATGGCATCGAGGTGGCGGAAAAACCTGGTGCCAGCCTTCCTTTCCACATCCCGATAATAGGCCTGATAGGCCTTCTGCCGTCGTTCTCGGTCCTCTGTTGGAATGTCGCCCGGCACAAGCGGCAGTGGAAGAAAGTCACCGTTGAAGGTCTTGTCCAGCCAGGCGCTCGTTTCCGCAGCGCGGCGGGCTGTGGAGAAGCAATCAGTCAGACTCGCGCCCGCTGCTGACGCACTCGGGCAGATGTCTTCGAGTTCACCCTTTTCGACAATCTTCCGGTCATGCAGGAAGCGGAAAAACAACGCCCGGCCTGTCATGGACAGCACTTCGAGACCATCGAGCAGCCCATCTGGCACATAGGTCTCCGTCGTGTGCTGGAGCAGCTTGAGAATCTGCTGATACACATGGTCACCCGCTGGCAGCTCGCTGGAATGATGGAAGGTGCCATGAACGAGGCTCTGGAAAAATAAAGGCGCATCAGCCGCCTGCTCTCTGAGCTTGGCAGAAGGCATCAAGGGTGGTTCCTCCGAGAAACGCACCGGATAAAGATCCAACTCGCCAGGTTTCACAATCCCCAGCCAGGCAGAATCAGACCGGTTTGCCAGCAAGCGCTGCAATTCATGAATGCTTTTGGGCCCCATGGCTCGGGCGCCGCCTCGCGCATCAACAAGATACAGCAGCGCAGACCCCTGATGCTCGGCGACGGCATGAATGCCCGCTCCCTTGTGAGCAGCCTGCTTTGGCAGCAAATCAAGGTAGGCAAGCTGGGACGCCTCATGCAGCGGAACATCCAACGGAACGAGCTTCGAAATGCCAAATCGCTGGGCGACCGGATGCAGTCTTTCGACACAACTGGCATGAGAGTCGTTCTTTGAGCGAGAAATCGTTCGTTGTCGCAGGCGAGTATGCATCAGACGACCTCCCTTCTGATGACACCCGTTAGAATGCCAAGCACCCGCAGCGAGTTGGCTTCATCTGCGCGAACGATGATGTCTTTGAAATGGCGATTGGCCGCACGAAGCACGATCTCAGCACCGCGCTTGATGACCCTCTTCAAAGTGGCCTCTCCCTCGACCATCACTGCGGCAATCTGATGGTCGTTCACTGCTTCCTGCCGACGGATAATGGCAATATCTCCAGACAATACACCAGCGTCCTTCATGCTGTCGCCCAGAACTCTCAATGCGAAGAGCTGGCTGCCTCCAAACAGGTCCGGAGCGACGTCCAAAGTCTCTTCTGCTGACTCAACAGCCTCTGTCAACGGTCCGGCAGCAATCGTGCCCATGAGTGGTATGCCTGCCCGGGCTGGTTTTCCGGTCCGCGAGGCATGTCGGCCTCCCTTTGTCAGCCTCACTGCCCGTGCTTTGTGCGGCTCCCGCTGGATCAATCCTTTCTTTTCCAGCAAGCGAAGATGAGATCGGACGGCATTCGTGCTCCGATAGCCACATGCCTCGGCCAGTTCTGTCTGGGTAGGGACACAACCATGCAGCCGTTCCCACTCTCGAACCCGGTCGAGTAGTTTTTGCTGCTTGGAAGTGGGTGACTGACGCATGACTAAAATACTGCCAATTTTGGCACTATCCTGCAACCTTCGGCAAGCATTCTTTCAGGCTTCACGCCGTTCAATTGTCAGCGTCCCGTAGAAACGCAGGCCTCAAAGCCCCTTTCACTCCATTTTCCACAAGTGCGCCTCATTGTCATCGATGACGGAAACTTCGGCATCTGCAACGCCAGCCCCACCGAATCCTGGGTCACCGACGGCTCCTGGTGCCCCAAAACCAACACCGGCGAACTCAACCTCGCCCGCGTGAAATGGCGGAAGGCGAATGGGTTGGTGAAGCCATAACGATTTGCGATTCACGAGTTCGTCGTCGCACCCAGGCAACGCTCACTTCCCCCACAGCTTCGCGAACTTCTCGGTGATGTGGAAGTCGCCTTTGCCGGTGGGCGAGAAGGCGGTGCGCTCGGTTTGGCCATCGCGAAGGCGGGTGCGGCCGAGGTTGAAGTGCCAGGGGAAGAGGTCTTTGGGCTGTGCGCCGTCGATGCCTTTGGTGGGATCGAGGGTGAAGGCTTCCGCGCCGACGATGGGGAGGCGCATTTCGATGCTCCAGCGGTCCGCGCCGCGATGCACGGCGACTTGCGCACCGCTGGTCCAGTTCACGCCTTTGCCGCCGGGAGCGCGGTCGAGATCATAGACGGCTCCGGCGGGGTTGATGGAGATCTCGTAGTAGCTGCGCGAGGGCGTCTCGATGAGCAGCGTGACGTGATCGCCTTCCAGCAGCTTTGGATCGTCGTTCTTTGTCGTGCTACTTTGCAGGCCTTTCATGTCCGGCTCCTGACAAACGATGCCAATGTGCAGCGTGCTGCCATCACGCTGAATCTGGAAGCTGCTGCCGCCCTTCGGCTGCGGGTCCTGCGGGCGCAGCTTGATGAGCGGCGCGGTGCGCACGGTGCCCCAGTAGGCTTTGTCCACGTTGCCATCGAGCGGCTTGCTGCTGAGCGGTTTGGCGCCGGTGTTGACGGTTTCGAGCACGCGGTAGTCGAGATCGGTCTCGCGCTTGCGGCTGAGCAGCACACGCAGGGACTCCAGCGGCTTCATGGTGTCGGCGATCTGCTGAATGCGACGACCGGGAAGGCTGGCGGGATCGGCGGCGGCCTTCGCTTTGGCGAGAAGATCGAGCGACTCGCCGATTTTGACCGCGTCGGTGCTCATGTGCATCCAGTTGGCCTCTGCGTGGGTGATGAAGGCTTTCATCGCCTCGGCGGCGGGGCCATAGTAGCTCGTGCAATAGTCCGCGAGCAGCGCATTCACGTCCTGATTCGCATCCCAATAGAGACGCGCGGTGACGTAGAGATTGAAGTGCTCGATGGCGAGGTCGTGGTAGCCAAAGGACTGCTCCTGGCCTGCGGGATGCGCATAAATTTCCACCTGCTCGCCGAGGCTGACGCCTTTGAGTTCACGCAGATCGCGGCTGATCTGTTTCGTGTAGTAAACCGGGCGTCCGGCCTGCTCCGGGCGTGCATTCGTGCTGAAGTCCCAAGTGATGTAGTTGCCCGGCGATAGCTTTTTGAGCCAATCGGCCCGCCATTGCCTGCGCTCGTTCCATTTGGCTTCATCCCAAAACTCCTGCCGATGATGCACGTCGATCAAAACCAGGTTGGGGCTCAGTTTCTCGATCTTCTCCGGCGCTTGCCTGTAGGAGCTGTAGGCGAGGGCGCTCACGAGCCGGTCGGGATGGCTGCGATGCACTTCCAGCGCCACGCGGTTCAAGTAGCCGAACACATGATCCGACATCGTGCCGCTCCATCCGCGCTGCGGCGTGAGCTGCGCTTTCCACACGGGATCATCGCCTTCAAGGCCGCCGTAGCCGTCCACGAGGTCGATGTTGTGCATTGGCTCGTGGAAATGATCAAACATCGCGCGGACATGCCTCACCTGTTTCTCAAACAGCATCGGCGAGAGCAGGTTCGGCACGCCGTCGCCTTTGTGTGTGGTGTCGCGCTTGCCGCCGATGGTGAGATACATCTCGGGATGCGCCTGCTTCATCTCCTCGCGCTTGATGACGAACTTCATCCCATGGCAAAGCTGCGGAAAGCCCGCGATTTCTGCTCCAAAGTTCACGCCGAGCCGCAGGTTCCACAGCGCACGTTCGCCGATGCCCGTGTGCTGCGTGTAGTAAACGAAGCGCCGCAGCCCAAAGTCCGGCGTCACCGTGCGATTCACCTGCGGCAGCGCGATGGTCGCCACCTTCGGCACCACCTCGCCGATCTCCCCCGGCGCGAACCACCGGCAGCCGAGGCCGCGCAGGAACTCGTTCACCGCATTGAAGGTGCCCGCATCATCCGTCATCCACACATCGATCTCCGGATGGTAGAGCTGATACAACTCGCTCGCCGTGTTCCAAAACGTGTCGCCGGTGATCTTGTCCCATTCGGCGTTCACGCGGGCCGCTTCATTCTTGTCGCGCTTTCGCCCCCATGGCTCGATGGGCACAAAGTCCTTGTCCGCGCCCAGCAGCGCCAGCCAGTCCTTGCCCGATGCCATGCGAAACGCGCCGTGCTTGAGGTTTTGGGTCGAAAGCCCCAAGTCCGCCGTAAAGCGGCTCATACCGACGAAGATCGCCGTTTTGCCCGCCGTGCGCTCCGTGACGACCGGCAACGTCGCACCCGACATTTTCGCGAGGGTGCTTTGCAACTCCTTGGCAGCCAGTTTGGTCATCCGCGCTGGTTTTTCGGCGATGACGATCTCTGCGAGTGGCTGGCCGTTTTCGACGAGGAAGGTGTCTGCGGCGTGGATTGGATTCAGAGCAGCGATGAACAAAACTGAGTGGATGAAGTGGCGCATGAGATCAGATCAAGGGATGGATGGGGATTCGACAAAGGACACCTGCACGGCATCCAGGTAGTGGGGTTTCCTGGCCTGTGATTTGGCTTGGTTTTTGACACCGAAGAAAACCACGAGGCAACGAGCTTTGCCGGGAACCTGCATTCGCAAGCTGATGGATTGCCACTTGGCGTTGCCCGGTGGGTTCTCGAAGCCTGTTTCGGCTGACGCGATGGATTCGTCCCGTTGAATAAACCAATGTCGGGCAAACCAATCGGGCCCAAGTCGCTCGGGCGCTTCGTTGACGGCGTAAGCCCTGACCGTGTAGTGAGGCGAGCTGTCAGGATCTGCACTGGTGAAAGAAGCGCTGACTTCGATCTCACGCAGTGCGCTACCGGAGGGGGGAAGAGGAATGATCTGATACAGCCTCGGAAACAGAACGGGTTTTCCATGGGCGTTGGTTTCGAGCCTCAGCATGTGATGACCATCCTTCGGCGTCACCCCATTTTCCGCAGGCACCACTTTCGACACATCGCCGGTCCAAAGCGATGCAGCAGGTGGAAACCCCCTCGCCAAATGCATCTGAGCATCCTCAAAACTCGGCTGCAGCACCGCCAGCGGAGTCTTCTGCACCCCATGGTGCCCCACTAAACCAAACACCACGGAGGTGCACAGCATTCCGAACACAATCCCCGCCGCCGCGGCGGTGAGCGGACGCCAGGAGAGCCACGGAAAACCCGTGCGCGGCGACTTCACCTGACTTCGTGGCTTCAACTCAGCGAGCGAGCATTCATTGTCCTGATAGAGAAACCAAAGCTGGCGGGCCTCGGCGCTGGATTTGAGCACAGCGGCGAGTTGCGCACGCTCGGCATCGCTGAGTTGATCATTGAGTGCGGCATTGAAGAGCCGGTGCCATTCGGGTGGAGCATCTGTTTTCATATCGGGGCCTCCGCCAGCCGCCGTTGCACGCATTCGGCGAGCGCACGGCGGATGAAGTTAAGTTTGTTATAGATGGTCTTTGGAGCGCAGCCTTGTTGCCGGGCGACTTCGATGGCCGGCCTGCCATCGGTGTAAACAGCCTCCACCAAGGCACGACTCGCGGCGTCCAGTTTCTCCACGCAATGCTCCAGAGCCTCCGTGCGTGCGCACCACTGGCGCACATGCTGCACCCGCTCGGCGGCCAGGGTTTCCATGAGTTCATCATCAAACTCCAGCCGACCGCGCCCCGTGACGCGCTGGAAGTTTCGCACCTCATAAAACGCCACGGTGGTAGCCCAAGCGATGAAATCGGTGCCCGGCTCGAAGCTGGCAAACCGCCGCCACATCACCAAGCTGGCGCGTTGAAGCACATCCTCCGCATCATGCCGATTCCCAAGCAGCGTCATCACATACCGCAGCAGCAACCCATGCGCCTCATTCAGCAACCGCACAAACTCCTCCTGCCGCTCAGCGGAGAGCGGCGGGGCAGGGTCAGGCGGCGAAGAGTCGGCGGGCATTCATGAAGGTATGTATGACCACGGCTGAGACTTCCCGAATATTTTCGCCTTCGACCGGCAACCGATGGATTCTCGGCTGATTAGGCGCTCAAACGCCAAGTCGGAGGATATTCAGGTCAACGGTGCCCGGGGATCCTCGAGCCGACGCTGCGACCATTCGAGGATACGTTGGACAAGCCAACGGGCGCTGTGCTCGCCGGCAATAAATAAGTAAGGTCGATGGTGGTCCAGTTCACGAGATCGGTGCTCCACTGGACTTGGTAGGGTTCGTTCGGGATGGCGTTCCTGCGGAGGCCGACCTGGCCTGGGGCGACCTTGGACACTTCAATGAGTGTTGCTGCGGTTGTGAACAGATTTGTCAGGATTGCGTCAAGGCGATGGTCGCAGGCGAAAATGCCTTCATGGTGTGGTCATGCGCCTCCTCATCATCGACGACGACACCGAGCTCTGCCAGCTTGTGGCCGATTACCTCAAGCCGATGGGTTTTGAAGTCGAAATGGAACACGATGGCGTGCACGGAGCCGAACGCGCCACCTCAGAGACTTGGCAGGCGATCCTTTTGGATGTCATGATGCCAGGCTGCGATGGTTTTGAAGTGCTGCGTCGGATTCGGCTGAAATCGAAGGTGCCCGTGATGATGTTGACCGGACGTGGTGAGGAGGTGGATCGCATCGTGGGCCTTGAGTTGGGGGCGGATGATTATTTGCCGAAGACCTTCTCCTCTCGTGAGCTGCTGGCGCGGCTGCGTGCGGTGCTGCGGCGCACTGG
>JAIXVB010000047.1 GCA_027483245.1 Verrucomicrobiaceae bacterium
AGCGATCCGTGGGCATACCTGCACTGAGAAAAAGTGGCGAGATTAACGGCGCGGTTGAATCACTTCGGGCCTTTTCCTTCTTCACCCTTCCCTTCAGCATTCGCACGCTTCTCACGGAGCGTCTGAAATTCTTTGCCGATAGCCTCACGATACACTTCGCGAAGCTTTTGCATGGATTGAATGCGCTCTTCACCTCGAGTGGTTTCGAGCTTTTGAATGGCCTCCTGAATCTGTGGCTGGGCGATCACTCGTTCGTGGAGTTTGCGCGTTTCCTCACGACGTTCTGGGCGCGAAAAGGCGAGCATTTCCATGCCCATGCGCTGGACGATGATGCGCGGAAAATCCGGTGAGTCTGCGGGAGGCAGCTTCGGCAGGTCACGGGGATCGTAATTGTCCTTGGGCTCGACTCGGGCCAGGATGGCGACGGCTTCGGGGTCGATCTTGCCGAGAGCCACACGAATGACCTCGCGCATTTCTTCATTGGCACGCATGGATTTGTCGCGTGCCTCGATGACTTCGGGTCGGCTCCAGACTTTATCAAAGGCATCACGAACACGCTTTTTGTCCGCATCGGGGAGTTTATCAAAACCATCGCCACCACGCATGGGCGGGCGACCGAAGCCAGGAAAACCGCCGCCACCACGCCACTCTCCACCACGATCGCGTTCATGATGATCGCCACTGCGAGGCGGTGAGTGCGGTTTATTGCCCTCGCGGTCACCTTTGGGCGGCGGTGGTGGCTCGGCCAGGGCAGGCAGCGTCAACACCATCAGCAGGCTGGGAAGGGCGAGAAGTCGTGTCATCGAAGCACTTTTCATGGGAGAGAGACGGTGTGCAACTGCGGAGGCAAGGCCCGCAGGGTCCACCCTGAAACACAAGGGATGGAGAATGGTTGCGCGCGAGATGTGACAAGCCGCTGTCGAAGGCAGGCTGCAGAGTCTGAGCTTGCCAGAAAGGGCGGCCGACCGCTAAAAGCAGAGGCTCATGTCCTTTCTATCTCGTGAAGCCACTGTCGCAGGGCCGAATTTTTCTCGCTGGCTGGTCCCCCCTGCGGCCATCGCCGTGCACATGTGCATCGGTCAGGTTTATGGGTTCAGTGTGTTCAAAAAGCCACTTTCAAAGGTTCTTGGCATCACCACGACAACTCCAGCAGACTGGACGGAAGCCGATGTCGGCGTGGCCTACTCCGTCGCACTGGCACTGTTGGGACTCTCGGCGGCGGTCTTTGGCAAATGGGTGGAGCGCAGTGGTCCACGCAAGACGATGCTGGCGAGCATGCTGTGTTTTTGCACCGGGCTGGTGCTGGCCGCGCTCTCGGTGAAATTTCACCAACTTTGGCTGCTGTATGCGGGCTACGGCTTGATCGGTGGCATCGGGCTCGGGCTGGGTTACATCGCCCCTGTTTCCACGCTCATGAAATGGTTCCCAGATCGTCCCGGGATGGCCACAGGAATGGCGATCATGGGATTCGGAGGAGGAGCCCTGATCGGTGGGCCGCTGGCGGAGGAACTGATGAAGCATTTTTCAACCCCAACCTCTGTGGGTGCCTCTGAAGCCATGCTGGTCATGGCCGGTCTGTATGCCGTGGCAATGATCTTTGGAGCCGTGATCGTGCGCGTGCCTCCAGCCGACTGGAAACCCGCGGGCTGGGTGCCCAAGACACAATCGGCCAAGCTGGTCACCAATGCCAACGTGGCCGTGGACACCGCCTGGAAGACCCCGCAGTTCTGGCTGCTCTGGGTGATGCTGTGCATGAATGTCAGCGCAGGCATCGGCATCCTGGGACAGGCCTCGCCCATGATTCAGGACATGTTCAAAGTGACTCCCGCCGCCGCCGCAGGTTACGTGGGTCTGCTTTCCCTGTGCAATCTGGGCGGACGTTTCTTCTGGTCCTCAGTCTCAGATCTCACGGGGCGCAAGGGCATCTACTGCGTTTATTTCATCCTCGGGGCAGGCCTCTACATGAGCGTGCCCTGGACCCAGGGTCAGGGCAGCGTGACACTCTTCGTCGTGGCCACGGGCCTGATTCTAACAATGTATGGCGGCGGTTTCGCCACGATCCCCGCCTACCTCCGAGACCTCTTCGGCAGCTATCAAGTCGGCGCGATTCATGGTCGGCTGATCACCGCTTGGTCCATGGCCGCGATCATCGGGCCGCAGCTAGTGGATCGCCTCTCGGTGGCCAATAAAAAAACCATGCCCGCAGAACAGGCCTACAATTCCATTTTTTACCTCATGGTGGCCCTGCTCTGCATCGGCCTCGTGGCCAATCTGCTGGTGCGTCCCGTCGATCCCAAATATCACGTGAAACAGTGATCCAAATAGGCCCAAACGCTGAACACTAAAAACCACCCCATGAAAGCCGTCCTCATCTGGCTCGTCGTCATCCTGCCCCTCTCCTGGGGTGTCATTCAGTCCGTGAAAAAGTCCCTGCCGCTCTTTGGCATCGAAGCGAAAAAATAAGCTCGGGGCTCCCGACGGGCCTGATTTGGCCACTGCTTCCCTTCAAAGCTCAGTTGCGGCGCATCGGGCCTCCTTTATGGTGCGTGCCCTTTCTGCCATGTCCGCGCCACATCTCCAGCCTGATCTGAACACCTTCTGCACCCTCGCGCAGAAGGGAAACCTCGTGCCGGTGGTGGCCGAATTGACGGCGGACTATGAGACCCCGCTCTCCGCCTTCCAAAAAATCCACGATGGCCGCTGCGGTTTTCTTTTGGAATCGGCTGAACTCACGCAGCACTCCGGGCGCTACAGCCTGCTGGGCAGTTCTCCTCGGATGATTTTCACGGCCCGAGGTCAGGAGATCGAGATCGAAGAGCGCGGTCAGACGCGTCGGTTCAAAACGACGACCGATCCCTTGGAGGAACTCAAACGGTTGATGGCCCCTTTCCAGCCACTGGAAACACAGCCCATCCCTGTCTTCCACGGCGGCGCTGTCGGTTACCTCGGTTATGACATGGTGCGGTTCTTTGAGCCGAGTTTGTCGCCCCCTCCCAAGGATGAACTGGGCCTGCCCGAGATGGTCTTCATGGTGACTGACACCGTCGTCATCTTTGACCACCGCACCCGCAAGATGTCCCTGGTGGCGAATGTTCACACAGACGAGCACGAAACTCTGGAAGCCGCTTACGCCTGGGCTCAAGCACAGATCGTGACCCTGATGGACAAGCTTTCTCAACCTCTCGCCGTCAAGCCGCTGCAAACAATCGCCCCAGTGAGCAATGAGCAACTCCCACCGCCCGTGAGCAACACGACGCGCGAGGAATACGAAGGCATGGTGCTAAAAATGAAGGAATACATCGGTGCCGGTGACATTTTCCAAGGCGTGCCCTCACAACGCTTCGAGACGGAATACACAGGCACACCGGTGGATCTTTTCCGCGCGCTGCGCCATGTGAATCCCTCCCCTTACATGTTCTGCCTCCAATTTCCGCAGGGCTTTTCATTGGTTGGCAGTTCCCCTGAAGTTCACGTGAAATGTCTGGATGGCCGCATCGACATCCGCCCCATTGCCGGCACTCGCTGGAGGGGCAAAACCAAAGCCGAGGACGATTCCCTGGCCGATGAACTTCTCCACGATCCCAAGGAGCGTGCGGAGCACATCATGCTGGTCGATCTCGCGCGCAACGACGTCGGTCGCGTGGCCAACTACGGCACCGTCAATGTCAGCGACCTCATGATCATCGAGCGCTACAGCCACGTCATGCACATCGTCAGCAATGTCGATGGCAAGCTGCGTGAGGACAAAGACGCCTATGATGTCATGCGTGCCACCTTCCCTGCGGGCAC
>JAIXVB010000710.1 GCA_027483245.1 Verrucomicrobiaceae bacterium
CTGCGGCGCACGATGCCGCCTGGAACCTCTCCTGAAGAAGTGGCGAAAACGGTCGCAGCCAAAGCGGCGGCCGATCTCAAATTTAACCAGGAAGAGGTGGTGAAATTAGCCCAACGCTACGCGGTTACTGAGTCCAAGCTCAAGGCTCTGAAAGTCGAAGTCGAAGCGCTGCGCCAATCGACGAATCCTTGATCTCTTGCGGAACTGTTTCTCACCCTCTTTGATTCTTTATGAAAAATCTTCTCGTGTTGCTGCTCTTTGCTGGTGGTTTTTACGGATGGTATGCTTACCACAAAAATGAGCAGATGAAGGTCGATGTGGAAGAGGCTAGAAAAAATCTGGAGGTCTTTGAGCAGCGAGTCATGACACGGCGCTCCGAGTTTCAGGCAATCATCACGGCGCTGGATCAGCAAAAGCAGGCCGCGGCTAAAACCGAAGAAATTAAGGCGATCAAAGCCAAGGAAGCACTTCAAGAGGATGAGTTGCGTTCACTCGAGCGCGAAAAGGGACAAATCATCAGCCGTTTGCGCCAGGCTTGGGTGGGAACGGTCATCCCTGAACTCGCCTTGGTGGATGGTCGTAAGCTGGTGCAGGTGCGAGTTAGCAAATCGGATGAATCAGGGTTGTCTGTGACCTCGACCAGTGGGGTGGTGAAAATTCTCCCGAAAGATCTGCCCGAGGAATGGCGCAAGAAGTTGCACTATCCTTGACTTGGTGGCATTGAGTTTGCGTTCCTCCAACTCAGCCTCCCCCATGCTGATGTCCTCTTACGCACAACGATTTTTTCTGCCCATTAGGCTCTCAGCATGTTTTTTGCTGTTGTCTTTTCTCACTGGCTGTTCTGAAACCAGAGCTGTTCAGAGCCAAACCCAGGCTTTGAATATGGAGCGCCAAGCCATGGATCAACAAATCCAGCAGATGGAGCAGCACATCCATTATCTTAAAACGCAAATTCCAAACACTCAAGGAATCACCGGGACAACCAATCCGATGCTCGCCCCCCTGCAAAATCACCTCACAGTGATCGAACAGCAGTTGGCTGCCACTCAGTCGTGGATTGCATCCACCGAGGCTTATGTGGAAACGTTGCGTGAAGAGTCCTCCCTCCAACTCTCCCTGCAAGCTAAGTAGCTTCAGCTTTTTTCCTCATGAATTCATTCTTTGGAGGTTTTGTGTGCCTTTCGATTCTCGGAGGCATCGCAGCGTGGCATTTTTACAATAAAGATGCGGATGCGAAGCTGGCTTTGGGCACCGCTCGCACGATGCACAGTCAGGCGCTCTCACGGTTCCAGGATCGTCAGGGCACGCTGCAAAATTTGCAGGCGAACTATGAACTGTACCGGAAGATCTACGAGGTTACTCAGGTCTATCAGGAGGCGAGTGGACGTGTAGCCGGATTGCAGGCTGAGATTGCCTCTGAAAAAGCCAGGTATGTGGGCGTTGTCGAAACGCGTCGTCAGGCTGCAATTGGCACCGTGATCGAGAAACTGTCTCTGGCTGATGGTCGCGAGATCAAGAATGCCCGTGTTCTAAAATTCAACGATACCAGCCTGTCTGTGATCACAGGGGATGGGGTTTTGAAGTTGAATGTCGAAGACTTGCCTGATCATCTGAAAAACTTTTTCCGCTTTGATCTCATTGAGCCTTCTTTGGAGCCTCCGGCAGCACCGACATTTGCGGCGTCCACATCCAGCAGCAGCTACGGCAGCAGTCCTGCCATTAACAGCGGTGGTTATTCCGGTTATCGTGGTTTTTACAATCCAGCGACTTCAGATCGGGAGGAGTATCAAAGTAAGGTCAAGCAGTTCAATGACACCATTGCTGCCTACAACAAACAGATTCAAAGCCTCCAAACGGCTAAAAATGGTCCGCTCGGGGGCATGGATCGTCATTTGAAGCCTTCCAGCAAGGCCTACCAATATCGTAAAAAGGAACGGGATAATCGAATCAATCAGCAAATCGCAGGCTTAACGGCCCAAAGAAATGCCGTGCAGGCGCAGGCGCGCGAGTTTGCAAAAACGCGGCAGAAAAAGTAATCACTGACGGAAAGAGGAGTTTTCGCACTTCAGAATCCCCAGTTGACCATTCCGGCACAGACAGTTAGTCTCTTTGTGCAGTCTTCCAGAGCATGTGCTCGGAGGCCAAGCCCCCAACCACACCGCTGATAATGCGCCACGCCAGCCCTCTGACCGTGCCAGATGCTATGTATGGACCAGCGATGGACTCGCGGGGAGGACGCCTCTACATGACCTCTTGGTGTCATGAGCACACCGGACCAGTTTGGTCCACCTCTCACGACTGCAGCACCCCCTGGGGCTGTGCTGACGATCTGCATAGGCAGTCCGTCACTCGGTCCGGCTTGATGGATGTGACCTGTCGTCTCCCCCACCTGCCGGTTCCCAGCATGCCCCGTGGCACGGTGCCCCACAGAACAGACCACCCTAGAACGAAATCGAACCCATGTCAGACACATCGACCCAGAATCAAAACCGCCGCCGTCGTGGCGGACGGAATCGTGGCCCAGCTCCACGCGGCCAAGGCTCCAGTAGCCACACGCGCAGTTCCACACCTCGCGCTGGAGTTCAGCAGCCGACCGGTTTTCAGAAATTCCTGAGCGCCCTCACCTTTGGCCTGCTTGGCAAGCCTGCTTCCTTGCCGAAAGCAGTGACTAAGAGCACCCCACCTCCCTCCAGCTCACGCTCGGGCGGCGAGTCCAGCAATCGTCCTCCGCGCGAGCCTCGTGCCCGTCGTGAATCTCCGCCTGTCAATCCCGGCGACATCACCACCGAGCGTCTCTATGTGGGAAATCTTTCCTACGATGCCTCTGAGAGTGATCTCTTTGAACTGTTCTCTGGTGTGGGCAGTGTCAGAAACTCCGAAGTGGTCGTAAACAATCGCACGCAGCGCTCCAAGGGCTTCGCTTTTGTCACCATGGGCACCATCGAAGAAGCACGCCGCGCTGTTCAGGAACTCGGCGGCAAAGATTTCATGGGCCGCCCTCTGCAACTGAGTGGTGCTAAGCCTCTGGGCAGTCAAGAAGACCGCCGTGACCGCCAAGAAGACGGTGGTTCCGAGGCCTAATTGCGCGCCAACTGCTTTCTCTCAACCAAAAGACCAGCCACTGTAGTGACTGGTCTTTTTGCGTGCAGGGCTAAAGGGCGTCCAGAGCAAGTCCTCGGCGCTTATTCCTGGGCTGCTGAGTTGCGATTCTGAATGTAAATGCTGCGCACGGAGAGGTAGGGGTCCACGCTGTTTTTGCGGGACTCGTCGTAGTTCATCAATTGTCCTGGAAGGGACCGGATCGTGTTCACGGTGGAAGGGATCCAAGCCCATGTATTGGTGTCTCCTTTGAGCAAAAAGCCCCAGTGGATAGGATTGAGGGCGTAGTCTCCGCCGTATCCCAGGGTTTCACGGAAGCTGCTGGGGCCCAGAACCGGCAGGACGAGGTAAGGACCATGCCCGAGTCCCCATTTGGCCAAAGTTTGACCGGTGTCCTCGCTTGGCACGGCGACCAGGGACGGGATTTTATCTGATAGGCGAATGAAGCCCGCGAGACCGCCGATGGTATTGATGCCGAATTTCTGGAACTCGAGACCGGCACGATTGAATTTCCCCTGAAGTCCGCAGTTCACAAAGCGAACAGGAAACTTCACGTTGTCGAAAAAGTTATCCAATCCCTGACGAACCGGCTTGGGGGTGACGAAGACGTAGCCTTTTGAGACGGGACGAAAGACAAAGTTGTAGAGCCCGTCGTTGAGCTGGAAGGTTGCCCGGTTGAGCTTTTCCAGGGGGTCAGAGACCTCAGTGCTGCTGTAATCGTCCAGTTCATCCACGGCATCTTCCGTCTTCACCGCAGGGGCGGAAGCTGTCGTGGGGCTTGTGGACGGTGCCGTTTTCTGACTGCTGGCGCAGTTTGTTAGCACGGGAAGGATGCCCATCAGGAGTAGGCGGAGGGTGATGAGTCCGGGCTTCATGAGGGGCGGGAGACGGATTGTTCGAGGGAGGTGATCACGGCATCGGCACCGCCTTTTTTAAAGGTGGAATCCAACTGCGTGCGGTAATTGGCGATCAGACTGACGCCTTCGATCACCACGTCGGCGATTTTCCAGCTGCCACCTTCTTGCTCCATCCGATAGGTCACATTGTAGCGACTGCCTTTATAGACTAGGCCGGTCGGGACATCGACACGGCCTGCGGCGGGGGAGACGGCGGCCTGATAATTGATGCTAGGGCGCTCACCAGGTGTGAATTTGCTGCTGTAGGAGCGAATGATCAGCGTGGTGAACAGCTGCGTGGCTTTTTTTTGTTGGTCAGGGGTGAACTGCTTCCAACCAGGTCCCACGGCCCGCCGTGTCATGGTTTCAAAGCTGATGTGACGCTGTAAAACGGGGCGCACGGTGGTGGCCAATGCGCTGCGACTGGAGACGCGATCGGCGACCGCTAGGACTTCATCCACGGCTGTGCGCAGACGTTGTTGGGCTTCTGCGGTCGATGCCAAAGACTGCCCCCAAAAGAGTGGGGCGGTGAGAGTGAGGGCAATGAGTGAACGTCGATTCATGGGGGTGGGGCTTTTTCTGTTTCTTCAGTCACACTACCAAACGCCATCTTCCCGATTAAGGACTCAAGATCAACTGAGGACTCAGTCATCGTAATGCGGGCACCTGGTTCTAGATGAGTTTCATCAGCTCCAGGAGATAACGCGACGAATTTATCACCTATCAGCCCAGTTGTCTTGATAGAAGCCATGGAATCCGTCGGCAGTTTCAACCCGGACATCACCCGGAAGGTCACGATGGCTGTGTATTCAGAGGGCTCCATGCGAATCGCTTCGACACGCCCGACGGGAACTCCCGCAACGACGACATTGCTGCCGGTATTCAGTCCGCTGGCACTGGTAAACCTGGCTTCGAGGGCATAGGTGTCATTTCCCAATAGAGAGCCGCCCCCCAGCTTGACGGTTAGATAGGTAATAGCGGCAAGACCGAGGAGCACAAAGGCTCCGACGAGGAATTCTAGCTGGGTCTGTTTCATGAATCTTCAGAGGGGATGATTTCACCTTGACGAATGGCGGCAAGGGAAGCGTTAAGTGCGGTGATGTTGTCGCGAAAACTGGTCACGACGAGATCTTCTGATGCGCGAAACTCGGTTGGGCTGCCCTGGAAATTCATGCGCCCTTTGTCCAGAAGCGCCACACGATCACTCGCGGCGAGGGCTTCCTGAACATCGTGAGTGACGATCACTGCGGTGAAACCAAACTGCCGCTGATACTTGGCAATCATGGTGAAAACGGCATTTCGCCGCAAAGGATCGAGGCCGGCGGTGGGCTCATCAAACAGCACCAACTCCGGGCGTGTCACGATGGCGCGCGCCAGAGCCAATCGCTTCTGCATACCGCCGGAGAGTTGGCTGGGATAACGATCCTGGTGTGACTCGAGCTCGAGCTGCCTCATGGCCTCCAGGCTGCGTTCACGGATCTCGGCATCCCTGAGATCTGTCGTTTGCTCCAGCGGCAAGGCCACATTTTCTAGAGCGGTGAGTGAGTCAAAGAGGGCGTTGCTTTGAAACAAAAAACTGCAACGTCGCCGAAATTCCAGGCGTGATTTGGCATCATTGTCAGCGAGCGCACGACCATCGAAAAAGATTTGGCCTTCATCCGCCAAAATCACCTGGGCGAGACATTTCAAAAAAACGGATTTACCCGTGCCGCTGCGGCCCATGACCGTCACCACGCTGCCACGTGGCACGTCTAGATCAGCACCAGCGAGCACAACATTGGCCCCGAAGCGTTTATGTACGCCTTTTACTTGGAGCAGCAAGTCTGGGGAAGAGAGGACCATGATCAGACGAGAAAGGAGGTGATCACATAATCAGCCGCTAGCACGACAATGCTCGACTGCACCACTGCTCGTGTGGTGGAAGCACTGACCGCGCGTGCTCCCGTGGCATTGCGGCAGCGGTGGGCATTGAAGCCATGATAGGCGCACAAAGAAATGGTGAGGAGACCAAAGGTGAGTGCTTTCAAAAAACATTCGGTCACATCTTGCATCTGCACCGCCCGCTCGACCGAAGACCAATAAACGCCGGACTCCAGGCCGAGCAGTAAGCTGCCTGAGAGACTGCCGCCCAACAAACCGATCGTCACAAAGAGGGCCGTCTGCATCGGAAACACCACGAGCGCGGCGAGCAACCGCGGAGTCACGAGGTAGCCCAGGCTGCTGACACCCATGGTTTCCAGTGCGGCCACCTGCTCCGTGTTGCGCTGGATTCCCAGCTCGGCAGAGAGGGCGGACCCTGCTTGGCCGACGAGCATCAGTGCGGCGAGAACCGGCCCTAACTCACGCACCAAACTCAGGGAGACGAGGGCTCCCAACAGGCTTTCAGAACCAAAACGATTCAGCACATAATAACCCTGCAATCCTAGCACCAAGCCGGTGAAGATACCAACAATCAGGATCACGGGTAAGCAGCGCACGCCTTGCTCGAAACCTGCTCTCAGGACTCGACGAAACAGTCGGCGTGAGCCTAGTGCAGACTGAAAAGACCTCAGCGTAAACAGCGTGAAATCCCCCAGTCCGTGAACAATCGCGAGAGTATGAGATCCCAGAGCGCGCACCATATCCTTGCAAGCTCGCCCACGCATTCGTCAGATGCAACATTGGAGGCAGATCTTGTTTAGATCTCGGCCCCCTTACTCGAATGCATGAGTTTCAAGCAACCACCCACAAAACCTACGAAGAAAAGTCCCATGCCCAGAACAAGGCCCGGGGCGAACCAAAGAATCATCCAGTGATCGATAAAACCCTCTTGAGGGTTGAGGCGGTTGTAATGCACCATGACAACATCACCCGTGCTGAGAGA
>JAIXVB010000520.1 GCA_027483245.1 Verrucomicrobiaceae bacterium
GCCGAACTTGCCATACTCGACATCGTCGATCCACGCAGCCATCCACCGACTGCGGATGAAGGCCTTGTGGGTTTCGGTCTGCTGTTTGGCGGCGCGTTGCATTGAGACGTCATCCAGCCAGATATCGGAAATGTGAAAGCGGGTGAAGATGCCATCGGGGGTGGGTTTCCAGGTCAAACCGAGCAGGACGGCTTGGTCACCGAGGGATTTTTTCCCCACCGCAGGCCAAGCACCTTCGGCAATGAGTTCTTCAATGCTCAGGCTTTCGCGACCGCGCCAGATGCGGGTGGCTGCATCGAAGGTGAGCTTTTCTTCGCTGGCCTTGCCGTCTCCACCTTGCTTCGGTTCGCGGCTGGCGATGATCATGCCTTCGTTGTTCTTGAGGTCCACTTCCTTGAGCTTCCAGACCAAGCCCTCGCGTTGGCAGTGGCTGGGTTCGTCTTCGAGCAGGAGGACGTGGTTCTCGGCAGGTTTGATTCCGGTGCCACGATTGTGGTTCGCGTCGATGTTCTTGCTGTTGACGGGCAAGACCGGCACGGAGGAAGTCTTGGGGTCGGGCGGGAGAAAAGCGCGGACGTGCATCACGGTGCCGAGTGGAATGTCCCGCAGATCCGCCGATGCGCCGTGATAACGCACGATACCATACGGCAGCATGGCGAAGGGCTGCGGGTCGTTGCGGAAAAACATGCCCGAGCCCTGCACGCGGATGCTGCCGCGGCGGTTCGCATGATCCACAAAGACGAGTTCGCCACGGTAGGAGTGCGCTTTTTCCAGAGGTGGAAACTTCCCAACTTCGGGGCGGAAGGGTTCGGCAGCGCCGGTTCCTGGTGCTTGGTTGGCAGCGGACGCGGACGACACGCAGGAAAGAGCGGCGATGAGCAGACAGGAGAGTTTCAGCATGGCAAAAGGGAATCGTCTGGCGATAATAGAATTAACGCCTCTCCAAGAATGATTTGTTCATCACCCCCGAGTTCTCGGGGACTCCAGAGTTCAACATGGAAAGCAGCCGGCCCGTAGTTTAGCTCCGTGGTCATCACCGATTGCAGGTGGTAGCTAAACTCCGTGTTACAGAAAAAACTTGGACAGCGAATCGCTGCATTGAGAAAGAAACAGGGACTCACTCAGGAGGCTCTGGCGGAGTTGATTGGCTGCTCGGTTGAGTTCATAAGTCTGGTCGAGCGTGGAGTGAATGCGCCGTCTGTGGCTGGACTCCAGGGCTTCGCTGATGCCCTGAAAGTGGGGGTTTGTGATCTGTTCACCTTCGACGGGAAGAAGCCACGATGAATACCGCTTACCTCGCCAAATTGAAGGATACATTGCCTGGAGTCATCGCGACGCTGGAGCGGAAGGGAATCGAAGCACGGCATCTGGGATTCGGAGGCGAAGGCAAGCCGTCCTCGAAGAAAATTACGGTGCCAACGGATGCGCGTTCGGAATTCCTGGCGAATCGAGCAATGGGTGATTGGGCGGAGCACAGCCTGTCTCTCGCACTTCGTCCGGTTTTCTCGGATTTGAAGGTCGTGCAGTATGGAAACACGGATCGGATTGCCGCAGGTCATCCTGAGTTCAAGGCGAAGTATCTGGCCGGCATCGAAGAAACACGACGCTTCGGCAAGCGGCCCGACTTGCTGATCTTGCCAAGCCATGTTGCCTTGCTAGACGACATTTCAGAACTGAGCCATGCTGATAGTGATGCCTTCGTGAATGAAGCTATTACATCCATCGAAGTGCGTTCCAGCAAGTTCGAAGCGCTGACCTACATGCGGGTTCGTCAGCAGCAGCGTGAGGCTGGGAACAATAGGGCTCGTGAGACGCCTAGTTTTACGGTGAAGGTGGAAGACCTCATCATCGTGTATCGCTGGTTGGAACGTTATGGCGTGGTTCAGAGCTACTGTCAGGTTTTCTTCGATTCGATCTTCGCCATCAACTTCCTCGACATCTTTTCCATCATCTCCAGCGGCTCAGGTTTCACCATAGAGACACCCGCCAAGAGCCAAGAGAAGGCAACTATCATGATCCCGATCACCAGCGGTGCCAAGATTGGAATAGCCACGGAGCTGCCTCGATTCGAGGCCGAGCACCGCGTCACTGAGCTTGGACGGCACGACGCTTTCGTGGTGCCGTGCGGCGGAGGTTTTTCGCTGGACGCGGGAGCGGCTCGGCGGGTGCTTCTACCTGCTGTTTAGGTTCGGCTACATTGATGACGGGCAAGGCCAGGATCTCTGCAACCATGCGATTCATGATTCGGCGACGTTCATCATCCGGCACTGACTCAAGCTCAATCAGACGGGCAGTGAGCTGCATTGCCTGCTCCATCGTTTGCGCGGGCAACTTCGGGCAAGGCATAGCTTCCACATCCTTCGGCTCAAGCTTGTTCAAGCCGTCGCCATAGAAGCGGTTCACTTGCGAGAAGGCAACGCGGCCCCATGAGCTGTTCAGGAACAAAGCAACCAACGGCGCGAGGCTGGTCTGGCCGTTACGGGCATACAATCCGTGAAAGCAAGTGAGGTTCTTCGCGCCCGAGGTGTTGAGGATAAACTTTACCTTCTCACGAGAAAAGACAGCCACCCATACATCAGCGACGGCACGGTTCTCAGGCTGATACCAAATAGGACGATGGCTTGGCAGATGCCGCTCATGAATCCCCAGCTCCTGACCCTTGCGAAGATAGGAGTCGAGTTCAGCTCCATTCGCTCGCGGACTGAGCAGGTAGCAGCGCCGATCCGAGTTCGCCAGTTGGGTGAGCTTGTGACGAGTGAAGACCATGCCATCCGCATCGGTCGCCTTCGTGACGCAAGGCTCAATGTGCTCCCGCGACAGCCGATGCTCGTGCAGAAGCGATTCGCTAAGGCAGAAGAAGTCGTTGGCCCCAGTCGCGATGCCTCGCCGACACTGAAAGTAATCGCCAATCTTCTGGGTCAGATGATGAACATCTTTAGATGGCTCGTTCTCCAGCAAGGCGTTCAGCCACTTCTCGCGTGGATCGAAGGTGCGCAGATCGTGAATGGCCCGAGTGGATGCCAATACTGGCTCTCCCAGCAGCTCGCCAACGAAATCCACAGCAGCTTCAAGCGACGATGCCTTGATCGCCTTTATGGGATGGTTCTTCGTGTCGCCCCGCTCCAGAAAAATGATCGAGCTGGTCGTCAGCGCATCGGCGAACAAATTCAACTCCGGTGCAAAAACGATCACACCCGCAGGACGCATCTCGGTGAGCAGTCGCTCTTTGATCTCCTCTCCGAAGTTCGCGTTCATGAACTCCGCCGGGATCAGCACAGCTGCACGTCCACCGGGAGCCAAGTCGTCCCAAATCTTGAGCAGAAAGATCGCATACAAGTTTGTCAGCCGATCCAGCGGCACACCGAATCGCTCATCAAAGTAGCGCCACTCAGCATCCGAGTATTCAAGCCGCTGCGACTTCACATAGGGCGGATTGGCAATGATGCCCGTGAACTGACCCGACTCGGCGAATAGGTAATCGGCAAGAATCAGCTTTGTGCCATGCGGTGCCGTGTGTTTGGCCCGCTGAAACGTGTCCTCATCCCGCTCGACAGCGACCATCTTTACGTCGTCGCGAATGTCGGCACAAGCATGGAGCAAGTTACCCAGCCCCGATGCAGGATCGAGCACGATTTCCGGCTTGGCGGACATCACCCATCGGGCCATAAGCGATGCTACGGCAGGCGGCGTGGGCACTTGGCCCAATCGCTTCGTCTCCCGCTGCCATAACTCACTCGAAGCCATTTCGCGAACCGATCCGGCAGCATACTCGACCCGTCCTGGGTCGAGATACAGCGAGAGAAATGTCTGGCCTTCTTCGAGCTTCATCATGAATCAGCTAAACGGAGTTAAACTACGAGTCAAGGAGCTGCGCGGTTCCGTGTTCCATGACGCGGCTTGATATAAATCAGTATTTCGGAAAGATGGCCGGTGTGGGGAAGCGCTCGTCGATGCTCGAGGTGCCGTCGCTGAGGTGTTCCTCGCGAGGCAGATGAACATCGGGCCAGTTGGCGGGACGGACACGGACAACACGCGTGGGGCGCATGCCTTCGGTGATGAGGTCGGTCTCAAATCGGATCTGAATGCCGCTGCTGCCGAGAGGGACATCTCCAGGCATCTGCATGACGTCGATGAGTTTGCCGCGTGCGGCCATTTGCGTGGGGCCAGCGGTGCCGCCTTCGGTGTGCTTGAGTGTGTTCTCGACCGGATTCATGACGGCGGTGCTGCCCTTTTGGAAATCGGCGTAGAGAGAGGCGTCCATGCCGCCGAACAAGGTCGCGGTCACCGTAGCGCGGCCGAACTTGCCATACTCGACCGCGTCGATCCACGCGGGCAACCAACGACTGCGCATGAAGGCCTTGTGCGTCTCGGTCTGATGCTGCGTCGCGCTTTGCATCGCAGCGTCGTCCAGCCAGATGTCAGAGATATGGAATCGGGTGAACACGCCACCGGGCGTGGGTTTCCAGGTGATGCCGAGCTGGACGGCCTGGCCGCCGAGAGATTTCTTACCGCTGGCAGGCCACGTGCCCTCGGCAATCAGGTGTTCGATGCGAAGGTATTCGCGACCACGCCAGACACGGGTGGCGGCATCAAA
>JAIXVB010000500.1 GCA_027483245.1 Verrucomicrobiaceae bacterium
GCTGATGTGGTGCTGCGTTTTGACACCGGCGCGGATCTGGAAGTGCAGGTGTTGGGGGATCGCGCAAGGCTGCAGCAGGCCATCCGAAATGTGATGCTGAATGCCATCCAGGCGATGCCAAGTGGTGGGGTTCTGGAAGTGAGGCTGGAGCAGGTGGGGCCGCTGTGCAGGCTGCTCTTTCACGACGGAGGGCCAGGATTTTCAGCAGCGGCGTTGGAGAATGGCGATCAGCTCTTTTATTCTGAAAAAGAGGGCGGGATGGGAGTGGGCCTGAATGTGGTGGCAGAGATCATTTCTGCTCATGATGGGCGTCTAGTGCTCAAAAATCATCCACAGGGAGGGGCAGTCGTCGAGATGGAGTTGAGAATGATGGATAAACCGTGACCATACCTTCATGTCCCGTGTCCTGATCATCGAAGATGAATACGCCCTAGCGGCGGCGCTTTCCACCGTGGTGCGGAGGTTAGGGGCAGAGCCTGTGGTGGCCGCCTCCGGCCAGGGCGGCATCGAAAAGGCACAAAAACAGTCCTTTGATGCCGTGCTGCTGGACATCGGTCTGCCGGACATGAGCGGGCTCAAAGTGCTCGCCGCCCTGCGTGCCACGGAAGAACCACCGCCCGTCCTGATCATCACGGCCCATGGCACCCTGGAAAATGCGCTGGAGGCTCGGCGACTGGGGGCGCACGATTATTTCCTCAAGCCGCTGAATCTGTCCGAGATGCAGCCCTGCCTGCGCGCCCTGCTGGAAAAACGGCCGACGACCGACGTGGCCGCCAGTCATTCGCCGGTGCCCGATTCCGCGATCATGGTCGGTGCGGCACCTGGCATGCAGCGCTGTTTCGCCATCATTGCCCAGGCCTGCGCCACGGAGGTGCCCGTGTTGCTGACCGGACCTCGCGGCTCCGGCAAAACCCTCGCTGCCCAAGTGATCCACCGGAACAGCGGTCACGGCTCGCAGAGTTTGGTGATCTTTCGCCACGATGAATGGTCTGCCCTCGAGGTGGAAGGTGCGCTGCATGTCGCGCTGGAGAGATCCAAAACAGGCAGTCTGCTGGTGGAGGAGATTGGCACCCTGCCGCTGCCACTTCAGGCGGTGATTTCACGTGCGGTGACCGAGGGGAAACAGCGCATTTTGGCCACCAGTTCTCACCCCTTGCCCGAGCTGATCTCAGGCGGGCGTTTCCGGGAAGATCTCTATTACCAGCTCGCCGTGCTCCAGATCACCTTGCCCCCCCTTTCGGAGCGCACGGAGGATGTCGCAGCGTTGGCAGCATACTTGTTAGGCTGCGCGTTACCAGGCCGGGAAATGCAGCTTTCTCAGGAGACCTTGGCTTGTCTGAAAGGCTATGCCTGGCCTGGAAATGTGCGCGAGCTGTCAGCCGCCATGCAACACGCCGCCGCCGTGGTCACCGGAGCTCTCGTGCTGCCACGTCACCTGCCCGAGAGCATCGCCGCGCTCGCCAATCCGAGCGAAGCGGGCAATCATCTCGATGCGAGTTTAAACCGCAGTCTGGTCGCCTGGCTGGATCAAAAGCTGACGGGCCCCGAAGACGCGCTGCCCGACTACGACACGCTGCTTGCCCAGGTGGAAAAGCACATGCTGGCCGAGCTGCTGAGACACTTTGAAGACAAACCCACACGCCTCGCGACGGCTCTAAACATGAACCGTGCGACTCTGCGGCGAAAGCTGCGTGAGCTGCTGGGGCGTGAGTGAGGCACTGCAAAGGGCGATCTGAGAAATCTCCATGGTCGCCCATTTTTTCCGTGCAGCACAGGCCACTGTAAGATCATCATGAACCGAGGTGTTCCCTCCACCCCAACCGATCATGAAACTCGCCCTCGTCCTGCCTCTGGCCGCAGCCCTCTCCGTGAGTGCTGCTGAACCCACCTTCAAAAAATACACTCTCACCCAGGAATTTGTGGCCGAGGGCGCGCACTTTGCCGACTTCGACCACGATGGGCACAATGACATCTGCGCAGGTCCCTACATCTGGAAAGGCCCGGAATTCAAAGAGCGCATCACCTTCACCAAGCCTGCCGAGAAACCCTATGATCCAGGCAAAGGCTACAGCGACTACTTTCTGACCTACACTCACGACTTCAACAGCGATGGCTGGCATGATATCTTGGTCTTTTCATGGCCAGGCAAGGAAACCTGGGTCTTTGAAAACCCTCAAAACAAAGCCGCTGAATGGACACGGCACACGATCTTTGACGTCACCGACAACGAGTCCCCGACTCTGGGTGACATGAATGGCGATGGCAAACCGGAGCTGATCTGCCACACCAGCAGCGGCAGCCAGCCCTCCACCGGCGGTCGTCTCGGCTACGCGGAGATCGATTGGGCCAATCCCTTTGCCAAGGCTCGTTTCCGTCCCATCACCCCGGTTACGGCTGAAAATGATAAAAAATATTTCCGTTACACCCATGGTTATGGTTTTGGCGATGTGAATGGCGATGGCCGCAACGATCTGCTGACCAAGGAAGGCTGGTTCGAACAGCCTGCGGACACGAAAGAAGACAAAGACTGGGCCTTTCATGCAGCAGCCTTCGCCCCTGAAGGCGAGCGCGGGGGTTCTTTCATCCTGGTCTATGATGTCAATCAAGATGGGCGCAATGACGTGATCACCAGCTACAATGCCCATGGGTTTGGCTTCGGTTGGTATGAGCAAAACAAGGACGGCACCTTCACCACCCACAAGCTCATGGGAGCCACGGCGGAAGAAAACAAACAGGGCGTGAAATTCAGCCAACTGCATGCCATGCAACTGGCCGATATGAACGGCGATGGTGTCATGGATGTGGTCACTGGCAAGCGCCGCTGGGCTCACGGCCCCCTCAAAGACGATGAGCCCAATGCAGCGCCTGTGCTCTACTGGTGGGAAATCAAACGCGATGGAAAAGGCGGTGCGGAGTTCATTCCACATCTGATCGATGACGCCAGCGGGGTCGGCACCGAAGTCACTCCCGGAGATGTCAATAAAGACGGCAAAATCGACGTGGTGATCGGAAACAAGATGGGCGTGTTTGTCTTCCTGCAAGAATAGCCTGCCCTCCAGCGGCTCGATGGCCGCTCAGATCTTAAAACAACGAGGCACGAGTGATCCACTCGTGCCTCTTCGTTGACAGATCCAGCGGTCTCAAAGCCACCTGAATTCAAGATGGCCGACCTGATTTTTTTGCGGTCGAGACGCAGCCTAAAAATCACTCGATATGTTATATTATTTTTGAAAATTATGGATTTATCGCCTAAATTTCAAAAAGATGATGATTTTCCCCGCCATTCCCGATCCATCCATCCCCGCTGGAGAATTGTCAGCCGTGAAAGAACGATTGGTCTCGGTCAGAACAAGTCTCCAAAAAGCCTGCCGGGAACTCGACGAACAAATTCGCGAATTGGACCTCATGCAGCGCCATCAGTCCAAGGACGAAAGGCTCCCACAAATCAGCCTCTTTGAGCAGCCTCCTAGCGAACCAGAGACCCACAGCCTGCGAGATCACCACGCGGCTGGGAACATCATTTTCGAGGCCACCTCCCCCAGTCCCCTTTCCCCAGAGCTGGAACAGGCCACTTTGGAAGACCTGAACGAAGCTCTGACCCAGGCCTTTGCCCAAATCGCCGGGCGCAATCTGTGGTGACCGTGGAAAAGCAAAATGACACGCCCATCGACGTGTCCTTTTTGCAAAATCAAAGAGGCTGAACTCCGTTACAACCGACGAAGCCGAGTGATCAACCCCTGGCGGACTTCGCGAAGAACCGCCGCCGTGGCCATCTCAATGCGACCATAACCGGGCGACACCCTCCGCTCTTCCAAGTGCCATTGAACACCCGGCGCCGCGCACAGCAGCTCCCAAGTGCGATCCCCACGCTTCAAATGCAGGCACAACCCTGCTTCGTGGGGCACTTCCTTCACCTGGCATTCAGGAGCAAAGATCCATCTCACGGTGAAGGGCTGATCGGAGTCCTCAGCATCGATGATTTCGATCTGATCACCGATCAGCCGCACTCGTCTTTGAAAGCAGTGCCCTTCATGATCAAAACGCGCCACTGCGCTGTCTCCCTCGGCGACTAAGGAAGGCCGCGTATGGTGCTGACAGAGAAGGAAGGTCCCCATGCGACGGGGGGTCAAAAATCCCGAGCTTGGTTGCGGACCATTGTGCGCTGTCCAGGCTGCTAATTCTGTCCGCAAATCCACATGGCCATAGTAACCGCCGGTCCCAGGATCAATGATCAAGGCCTGATCTCCATCCCAAAGTGAAACGTGCAACGCATCTCCATGACCATGTGCGGAAAGACTGCCAAACCCGAGGGGGGAGGCATCCAACCGCACTGACCAATCCATCGATCGGCCGATGGCCATTCCACTCTCAGGAAACAATCGCCACGAGGGATGAGAAGCCGATTCGAAAACCGCCAACGGGCTCTCGCCCAACCAAAAGTTCAGCGGACCCTTTACCCCTTTAAACCATGCTTGCCACTCGGCCACCGCCTGACTGCGCTTCAGCGTGAAGGGTAAAATCTGAGCATCGTCACTATCGCCAAAGTCCCAGGGCTCTGCCCCTTGCACCAAGTCGCGAAAATAGACCGCAGCCTGGATCAATCGCTCATGAACCTCCCCCGCTTTACAGCCCACCGTTTTCACCGCGAGCCACGCCAGATCAAAGGCAAAGAGATGGTAATGAAGTGCCTGCTCACGCGAGCCACCATCTGCCGCAAACTGATGAAGAACCTCCACTGCCAGCAAGTCCCAGGCAGTCTCAGAGGAGCAAGCCACCTTGCTCAAGCATGGCCAGCGTGCTCCCGCCACCACCAGAGCTGCCAACTCGCCTAACAAATGATTATTTGCCGATGAACCCGCTGATCGATAACGCCAAACCCAAGCCGCATGAAGAGGCACGATGCGCTTCACCAAGTTGGACTGCGCCTCGCGAATGGCCTGTCCATTGACGCCCGCGCCAAAGTCCGTAGCGCTCACCAGAGCATCGAACCAAGTGAATTGAATCAGCCTCAAAGCCACTTCCAAAGGGCTCGTCCAATTGATGCCCTGGCCCGGAGGATTGCGCTCGCACCAATCTTCAAGCCAAAGCTGCGCCGTGCGCACCGCTGCGGCATCCCCGTTCAGCCACCCATGCATGGCCAGCCGAGTCATCTCAGACCAGCGATTGATCTCCCAAATCGTGCGAGCATCTGCCCCATCCGGCAAATGCCGATGGTTCAAACGATGTGCCGCTTTGTCAGGTTCAATCACCACGCCACAAGCGGCATCCCGATGCCAGCAAGGCGGCGAGCCCAGCGCGACATCTCGCCAACCATAAAGCTGCCAATCACCGCGCAGAAGCCTGCGTGCATCCTCGACCAGTTGCACACGAAGGGACTCGGGAGCAGATGATTTGTCAGGTAACCGCGGTGACTTTGACAACGCAGACCCGAGCTCAAACGCTGCCAAGCTCTGAAGAAAACGCGGCTCCGTGACATGACGCCACTTTTCCAGCAAACGATGCTTCACCTCCACGAGGCTCATCGCCCGCAGTCGGTGGGCATACCAAGCGATGCGTTTTCCTAAGCTCACGATTTTTAAAGCGCCACGCTGCGTCTCTCACGAATCGAGTCCAACACCGCAAAGCTCAACAGCATGCTTTGTCTCGATTGCGCGTAAGGCAAAGGGTGCGGTGTTTTTTGATTCAGAAAACCCACCCAAGCTGCCATCTCCTCAGCGTGGCCCTTGCTGGTAAACTTTTGCACGCTGCGTTTGCGATGACGGTAGGTTGTCAGTGATTGGAAGTTTTCACACTCCACGATGATACCTGGGCCAAAGACCCGAAAAGTCTCTTTGGGAAAAGCAAAGTCACCCTCTGCGGAATAGAGAATCTGCGCGGAAGACCCATCTGCAAATTCGATCTGAGAAGTCATCGAATCAGGGAAGGCAGGGCGTCCAATCGTCTGTGCGGTGACCCGCACCGGAGTGCCCAGAAGGTAACAAGCATAATCAAAAAAGTGGCAGGCCTCCCCAAGGACTCGACCTCCACTTTCTTCCAGATTTGCATACCAATGGTCTGGTGCCAACGGACCCGCGAACACGTGATAGGCCAACGTCTTCGAGCCAGAAACTAGATCCAGCAACCGTTTCAGCTCCTGGGTGGCAGGCGCAAAACGGCGATTGAAACCGACCATCACACTGCCGCTCGTCGTGCCCATGGCTTCATCCACCTGAGCCAATTCTTCACGCGTCAGGCACAGAGGCTTCTCCACAAACACGTGTTTGTGAGCCTTGAGCCCACTCAAGACCAAGGGCGCATGCAGATGATGTCGAGTGCCAATCATGAGCGCTCCGTTCTCCTTGGCAAAAACTCGCGCTGCATCGGTCTCTGACTCGGCAAAACCAAACTTCTCCTTCACATGACGGGCACTGAGTCCTGTGCCATTCACAATCATGCCCAGTGGCACTTGACCTTTCACATGCGGCAGCAGCATCGTGCGGGCAAAGTTGCCAGCACCAATGACATCGAGTGACTCAACACGATTGGCGGGGTTCGACGCTTGGTCCACAAAGGCTCGAGGGCGTGTTCGGCTTTCAGCAGCTTCCGCAGGTTGTTCTAAGTTCTTATGGCCATACTCCAGCACCACTCCAATGTCCGCGTTCCCTGGCTGCATGAGGTCATTGTAAACACTCACGGCATCTTCAAATGCCACTCGGCGGGTCGTCACAGGCGCGAGATCCAAAGCGCCCGACTTCATGAGGTGGAGACAGGCTTCGAAGTTCCGATTCTCCGTCCAGCGCACATGGCCGATGGGGTAGTCCTGCCCACCCCACTCATACTGTGGATCATAGCGACCGGGGCCATAACTGCGTGAATAGCGGACCTGGATGTCCTTCATGTAAGCCGTCTTCCAGGACAGTTCCGCATCGTAAATCCCCACGATCACCATGACACCCCGATCCCTCAAAGCAGCAATGGCGGTGTCAGCTGCATCGCGTCCTTTGCCGCCAACACAAAGCAAAACGGCATCCACACCCTGCCCGTCGGTCCAATCACGCACTTCCTCCTCAAGCTTCGATTGCCCAGGATTCACCACGCGCTCTGCCCCCATCGCCAACGCGGTTTGCAGACGCCCAGAAACGAAGTCCACCCCCATCACACGTGCGCCAGCAGCCCTGAGCAGACTCGTGGCCAACAAACCCACCAACCCCTGCCCCATGACCAAAACTCGCTCTCCCAAGCGCGCTCCAGACTGTCGAACCGCTTCCATCGAGATCGAAGCCAACGTGGTATAAGCGGCCTGCCAATCCTCCACCCCTTCAGGAATGCGCGAGGCGAGAAGATCAGGCACGGCGATCATCTCGGCATGAAAAGCGCATTCAGCACCGCCACAGGCCACACGATCTCCGACGCGGAAACGCGTGTTCATTTCATCCACCGCGACCACGACACCCGCGGCGGAGTAACCCAGAGGCGAGGGAGATTCGAGACGATTCTTCACCTTCTCCATCGCGGCTTTCCACCCAAGCGTCTTGGCGGTATCGAGAACCTTCTTCACCTGATCGGGTCTGGCCTTCGCCTTTTGCAGCAAAGACATCCGAGCCTGCTCCACCTTCATCTTTTCCGTTCCAGGCGAGATGACTGAACACGCAGTCTGCACCAGAATGCCTCCAGGTGGCGCAACGGGTCGTGCCACTTCTTGCAGTTCAAGACGGCCGTCCTGGTATTGGGCGAGTTGGATCATACGCTGACTAAAGGGTCTCATTTTTTCGAGCGAGAACAAGGCTTGCAAGCACCTCATCAAAACGATCTTGCCAAACTTTCACGTTGGTTTCTCGGAGCAACCATGCACGCCCCTGGTCGCCCCATTGCAAGCGTTGATCACTCGACAGGCTCTCCATCGTTAGGACATCCTTCACGAGTGCACTGACATTGCCAGGTTCATGAAGAAACCCCGTTTTTCCCTGCTGAACCGTTTCCATCAAACCACCGGCACCCGCTGCCAAGACAGGCTTGGCGTGGTCATAGGCTTCATAGATCATGAGTCCGAGAGGCTCCCACCAAATCGAAGGAGCCACAAGGCAGCGGCATGATCTGAGGGCTTCAAACTTTTCGTGGCCACTGATATGACCCAACAAACGAATCGATGGATTCAGCGCGGCTTGCTGCTGCAACCAAGAGGTCAAAGTGCCATCACCAGCAATTTTTAGAATAGGTGTCTGATCACCTCGCAGTTTGCGCAGTTCATGCCATGCCTGCACCAGAGTCACCAAACCCTTCTCAGGAATGAGGCGACCTAGAAAAAGATAACTGCCATTATCTTCACGAGCAGGCACTTCCGGCATCGCATCCCAAGAATGCCGCAGAACATGCAGACGATGTTTCGGCACCACCCCGGCATCGGCGATCCGATCTCTCATGAACTGTGAGATGCTAACCCACGCCTGCACGCTCTCCAGCCAACCACTCCGACGGAGCGCCAACAGCATAAGCGCGCATAACCCGCTCTTGATCACCGATTGCTGCCATGCACCCGCCCTCACTTCACCTGAGTAATCGCCATACAGAGGATCCGTTTGCACCTTTCCCCCATAGAACAAAGAACCACCGACCGAAAAGGGACGATAGTTGTGAAGAAACTGAATCACTGGCAGTTGAGCCTTCAACGCGGCTCGATAAAGCGAAGGAGAACCCACCGGATAGATGTTGTGGAAGATCGCCGCTTGAGACGCTGTCTCCTGAATTCGCTGCTCGAATCGAGCCCGAGACTCGGGGTTGTAAACAAAACGGCAGGCTTGGCCCAACAATCCCGGCGCTGTTTTTTGGGTCCACTCCGCGCTGTCGAAGTAACACGGGGTCACCGAGTGCCGAAGCGAAAGATGCTTGTGGATCTGATCGACCGCCTTCTCCTCGCCACCCATCTGTAGGTAACGATTAAAGACATCAAGAAGTCGGGTAGGCGGGTTCATGCTCGTGAGTGGATTTGCGCCCAAGACAACTAGGTTTCTGATTTCTGAGCACCTGTTAATTCAATCGCCTCTTTTCAGAACCGTCACCAAGTCTTCAACGCGGGCTGGTGACCTCGCTTGAGTTCTCAGACCCAGCGTGCAAGAGCCGGAGACTTCATGATTGAAGCGTGATTGGACCAGTCGCTGCGCGGTCGAGGAAAGTTTGACACCAGATTTCTTGAGTCAATAAGGTCCAGATCACCATGCTCCAGTCTTCACGACCCGCACGGTCGCTCTCGATAATCCGTCTGACCTCCACCGGCGAATGCAATCCGCGATTGCGCACACGATCATCGGAGAGCAGTTCTTCCACGACACCTTTGAGCGGTCCTCGAATCCA
>JAIXVB010000301.1 GCA_027483245.1 Verrucomicrobiaceae bacterium
GTGACATCCACCGAGGTGTCCACATAACTGAACTCAAGCGGCACAGGACGCTGCGTGGAGGACACGATGATCGTCTCCGTGTTCGTCAGCCGCGTGACTTCCTTTTGAAAAAAATCTGGCGTGCCCAAGGTGGCCGAAATGAGCAGAAATCGCGCCTTACTCATCGTCAGCAGCGGCACCTGCCAGGCCACTCCGCGCTCATGATCCGCATAGTAGTGGAACTCATCCATGATCACCTCTCGAAAGGGCGCGCTCTCACCATCTCGCAGCGCGTAGTTGGCTAAAATCTCGGCGGTGCAGCACAAGATCGGCGCATCACGATTCACCGTCGCATCTCCCGTGGCCATGCCGACATTGTCAGGACCAAAGTCGCGACACAGGGACAGGAATTTTTCATTCACCAGCGCCTTGATCGGGCAGGTGTAAATGGAGCGTCGGCCCTGCGCCATGGAGCGAAAATGCATCGCTGTTGCGACCAGGGATTTCCCAGATCCTGTCGGGGTCGCGAGAATGACGTTTTTGTCCTCGAACAATTCCAAGATCGCCTCCTCCTGAGCTGGATAGAGTTCCAATTGCTTTTCAGCCACGTAGTCGAGGAACCGACTCAGCAGTTCATCGCTGGAACAGTCCGTCGAAGCTGGGAGACGGCGAAGCAAGGGGTGGTCGGACATGAGCCCTGCATGTTCCCGAAAGGCAGCGTTCAGGCAATGAGAGACTGTTCTTTCGCCGCGCGACTCAACTTCTTGAAAACCAGCTCCGCTTTCAGTGCCGCCGACTTGCTCTCATGCACCCATGAACGCTCGATCACCACCGGTCCCCTTCCCCGTGTGTAACGTGCCGCCTTGCCTGCATTGTGCTGCGCCAGCCGCCGCTCCAGATCATTGGTGATGCCACAGTAAAGGCTGCCATCCCGACAACGCAGCACGTAGAGATGCCAGGCTTTGATCTCTGCCGACGGCGCGGTGACGCCCGCTTCATCCTCTGACTCAGAAGATGAAGCCACTGCGGGCATTGGACTGGGGGGCAGACTCATTCACGAGAGTCATGGCATCGGCGACGAACCTTTCCCAGCACACATTTTCAGACGGATGTTCTAGGGCTTTTGAATCCAGAGATCCGAGCAGACGGAAGGTTTGCCTGGAAGCTCTGCTGACGTGTTGAATCTCACTGCATCGCCAATCTTCAGGTCTTGAGGAGAAAGTTTGGTCTCATCCTTCCACACCTTGGTCTGGTCATTCCAATGCAGAATGCTGTGACCAAAGTCCGGCGGCCTCTGCATGTCCCCGTTGTAGTCCTTTGTTTCAGGGAGCTGCCAACCCACGTGCATCAGGTGCGCTTCAGGCTTCAACTCTGTGATGCGATAGGTCACCGCATTGGCTTCCTGGTGCGAGAAATCATCGGACACCAGGCTGGCACGTGTGAAGGCACCTCGGTCATCCTGAAACAGATGGAAGCGATAACGCTGGCCACTGGGAAGGTCTGCCAAAGCCACTTCTTTGCCGCGCCGCTTGATCACAGCTTTCTCCAGAAGCGTGAAGTCCACTCGCTCCCCCGTGCGATCCATGGCGAACTGACCACGACCTGCAGAGGCATCCATCTTCACCAGCTCGCCTAACACCAAGTGCTCTGAAAATGGGGGCGGTTTCACCCCCGGCTTGGGCTGATACCAAGGCAGGTGCTCATTGCCGTAGTCCGTGCGAAAGGGGAACTGCTCGGGATACTCTTGGGCGACGTTTTCGACCAGCTCTTGATTGAGCATCCGGGTAAACCCATAGCCCATCAGACTCTCGCCATAGAACTGATCCTGTGCCTTCCAACCGGCCAAAAAGAGGCGCACGACGCGGCCACGACGAAAGCCTTCGAGCATGTTCGACACGCTGACGGTGATCTGATAACCGCTGGTGCCAAAGCGGTCTATGGGTAGCTTTTGCACCTCAAGGATGGAACCGCGCTCGCCGTCCACACCGGGATTCCAGGTGCGCAGTTCTTCATTCGCCACACAAAGTCGGGTTTCCTTGCCTTTGACGAGCAGCGATCCAAACGCAGACTCAAAAAAAGCAGGCTCGCCGCTGAAAAGAATCACTGTGGCAGACTTCGCGTCGGTCTGGGTGATCCAACCCGCCACACCGCGTTTCTCGGTGAACTCACGGAACTTCTTTTGCTGCTCAGGATCGGGCTTTTGACCATCGTCGGTGGTGAGGAGTTGACCACCCGGCAGCATCAGGAAGTCCATCTTAGCGCCCAGCGGCACATCGCGCAGATCCGACTCACTGCCGCGATGCTTCAGGATCGCAAAGGGCGGCATCGCAAAGTCCATCAGCTCACCCTTCTCGGTGCGAAACTGACCGCTGCGATGCACAAAATCAGCACTGACAAGTTCCCCACGGATGCGTTTGGCATCGGTGAGTTTGGGGAAAGTCAGATCGACCGCATGGAGCGATGAAGCGAGCAGAAGGAGGGCGAGAAGCGAGCGCATGGAAAGAGGTTCACTGGAACTTCACATCGACCTTCGGCAGCAGGGCTTTGATCTTGGCCTGCGTTTCAGGGGAGTAACCTTTGGAGCGGTCGATGAGCTTCAATTCCTTGAGATGCGCAAAGGCGGCGAGCTGCGGCAAGCGTTCATCGGGCAAGGCAAGACGACCCAGTTCGAGTTGTTCGAGCTGCTTGAGGTCGGTGGCGAGTTTCAGGCCTGCATCATCGAGCTTCGAGCAATCGGTGAGCGTTACGCGCTTCAACGTGGCGATGGTTTGGAGGGCAGCGATGCCTTCAGGAGCATCCAATCCATCGCCAAGTTGCAAATACTCCAGCGGAAGACTGGCGAGGTTTTTCAAACAAGCGGGCGTGGCGTTCTTGGTGCCGATTTCCAGACCTTTGAGCTTGGTGAGTTTGGCGAGATGCGGTGCGCCTGCATCGGTGAACTTGGCATGAGCCAGGCTGATGCTTTCGAGGTTCGGCAGATGCTCACAGAGTTCTTTCAGACCTTCATCGTCGATGCTGCTGCCGCGATGACTGACTTTGATGACCTTGGTCCAGCCAGTGCATTTGGCATACGCCTTGCCCGTGATCGCAGTGCCCACGAAGGAAAAGGATTCGAGGTTCGTGAGTCCCGCGAAGGTTGCCATGCCAGCATCGGTGAGTTTGCCGTTGTTGGTGAAGCGCAGTGTCTTGAGGTTCGTGAGTTTGCTCAGCGGCGCGATCCATTCGTCGTTGGCTTTGGTGGAGATGACGTTGAGGGATTCGAGCGTGGTGAGGTGGCTGAGGTGCTCAAAAAAAGCCGCGTCATATGGATCGTCTTTGCGATGATCATGAGGGCCGGTGTTTGGCACAGCGAGATCAACGAGTTTCAGGCTCTGACCGTCTTCGGTCTTCTCGACTTTGCCTTTGGCGGCTTCGACGATGCGGGTGACTGCTTCGACGTGAGGATCCAGCGCGAAGGCGGAAGTGGTGAAGACGAGGAGAAAGGCGAGTGGGAGCTTCATGGAGTCTTGGAGTGCGAGAGTGATGGAAGATGTTACTGGGTGAGTTGGCCGTCGCGTTGGAAGGTCTGCCAGTCGGTGGCAAAGGCGGCGTTGAGGAGCCAAGAGGCGCTGGAGGCGTCGCCAGTGAATTCGGTGAAGGGAGCGATGAGCAATGTTTGGTAGCCACCTTTCGTGGCGTTCCAGTTTTCACCGAGATGACCGCTGTCTGGCTTGATGACATTCAGCTTCACCGCGCCTTGGACAGGATCCGCGTCCGCAGGCACACGGGCGGCGAAGCTGTGGCGTAAAAAGGAGAAGACGAGCGGCCAGGTTTTATCGCCCGGACCATGGCCCGTTTTGGGTTCGATGGCGTAATGCCAAAGCGCGTTGTGTTTCTTCCGCATCGCTTCGACGACCGCCATGTTTTGTTCTTTCGACGGGCGGGCAAAGAACGCGTCATCTTCACCAAAAATGACCATGCCTGGAGTCTGCGCGACCTTCGGCTGATACACTTGAAACGTGGTGCCCGGGCGCATGGAGATCCAGGCCCAAACGCGTGAACCCTCGACCGCAGGATAAATGGCCGAGAAGCCCGTGCCATTGGAGTGACCGTAGAGAAAGAGCGGCGCGTGATTGAGTTCCGGATGCTGCGTTTTCTCAGCCAAGGCGGCGAGACGCTGATCGAGCAGACTGCGTGGCCAAAAACCGCGCTGCATGGGATTGCCCACGAACTTGAAGATCGCGAGTTTCAGCTCACGGGCGATCTTGCGCAGCTCCGCGTGTTTGTAGAGCGTCTCGCCACTGCCATGGCCTGTGATGACCACAATGCCACGCGCGGTGCCGATGCCTTCAGGCAGCCAGAGGTCGAATTTCACATCCTCTTTTTTGCCCTCACCCTTTTGCTTCACGGTCTCCGCCCACTGCGCATCGCTAAGATCCCAGTCCCAATGCTGTTCAACGATCTGTCCTGGCGATGGTGTGCCCCACTTGGTTTCATCCAGGATGAGATTACCCGCGCCCTGCCCCTTCACCCCCGCATTCGCCCGCACCCA
>JAIXVB010000254.1 GCA_027483245.1 Verrucomicrobiaceae bacterium
GCCATTGGATTGAAGGATGATTTTTTCAAAATGCCGCGCATCTCCAGAGCCACTCACCTGTGCGCTGGCGATGTCGAGCACGAGGCGCTTGAACCGTTCCACCCCGGTGTAGGTGGCGAGTCGATCCAGGATTGGCAGGGTGGTTAGCACACCTTCGCGCAATCGCACATCGCCCTCCACCGTGGGCAGCGTTTGATCACGACCTACGATCTCCAGATCACCTTCCAGCAGGCCTGTCAGACGCAGTTTCCAGTCTTCATTCACACATTCACGCAGAGGGATGTTTTTCAGATTCGTCGTGACTTTCCAGGTGCCCAAAGTGGGTCGCAAATGACCACGCGCGGTGATCTCGCTGTCGCCCAGCCATGACAGAGAAACTTCCTTCAGATGCACTTCATCACGGCTGATGCGTGTGGAGGCGCGGTTCAAATTGAACTTCAGCGGCTTGGGCTGTGCTTCGATCTGAATCGGTGTTTCCAGGATGCCTTTTTCCACCACGACCTGCGCCGAGGTCTCACCCTGCTGCCAAGTGCCGATGCGCACCTTGGCCTCAGTCACGCTCCAGGGACCGGGATAACGCAGGCTCAAGCGATCCACCGTCACGCCATCGATCTCGGTTTTGTCCGGCAAATAACGTCGCAACCACAGGGGCGTTTCTGTGCGCATTTCACCGCCTTCAATGGGCAACTCAGGCACGTCCACGGCACGCGTTGCGGCGGGGGCAAAGGTCAGCGCCACATCATCGGCCCCCGTCCCGACCACACGCCAGGTGCCTTGACGAAAGGCATTCCAGTCCAAGCCGAGATGCAGTCCGCCGATCTCCGCCTGCCACCCATTGGCCATCTTCACGGTCGCTTCCGTGGCGGTGACTTCATCGCCGGTCCAGCGCAGCGGAGTCAAGGCCACCTCACCCTGCAACTGAGTGCCAAAGTAACGCTCCATCTGTCCACGAAACGCCTCTTGCTGAAGATAACCCCGGACCCAGTTCATGACCAGCATCGGGGCCAGCAGTGCCAGCACCACCACCAGCAGGCCCAGCCCGATCAGCACGAACAACCAGCGGGGGCTTTTCCCAGAACGACGACGAGGGCGAGAACTCATGCGGGCAGTTTAACTGAAAACTCACGCTGAAAACGCAAAACTTTGAAGCGATGCAAAAGGAGAGACTTCCATATGAGTCATGACCCGACAAACCTTGTTTAAAGAGCCAATTTGTGAGGCAGTGAGACGGAAGACGATGAGAAAAATAAGCCGCAGGTTGAGCCCCTGTATGATCCTGCTTGCCTCCAGCCTGGGCTTCTGGCCTATGATGGCGCATGCTCGAAGCCAAGAACGTTTGCCTGGAGATTGATGCCCCCCCTGGATCGGAGGAGGAAAGTCTGCATCTGCTGCGTGAGGTGAGTTTCACCACGCCTCAGGGGCATCTCATGGCCATCGTGGGTCCCTCCGGCTGTGGAAAGACCACCTTGCTCAAGGTCATCGCGGGTATCTCGGAGCAGACGGAGGGCGCGCTGAAATGGGAGATGCGTGACCTCAAAGAAGAGGAGGATTTGCATCCGGGTGAGCTCGGATACGTGCCGCAGTTCAGTGTCGCACATGACCTGCTCACGGTGGATGAATGTGTGGCCGCCAGCATGTCTTTGCGCACGCAGTTGCCAGGCACCGATGAGTTTGAGCCGAAGCTGGAAAACATCCTCGCCATCACCGGCCTCACGGAGTTGGCGGATCGGCGCGTCAAGGTGCTCTCCGGTGGCCAAAAGCGGCGTCTTGGCTTGGCTCTGGAACTGGTCACCAATCCCTGCCTGCTGCTCTGCGATGAAGTCACCAGTGGTCTCGATCCGAAATCCGAACGTGAGATCACCGATTTGCTGCGTGTGCTCTCCCGCGAAAATCCGCGTCGCGTCGTCATCAATGTGACCCACAGCCTCGCCAGTCTGGAGGCCTTTGACAGCGTCCTTGTCATGTATCAGGGCCGCTTGGTGTATCATGGTCCACCGAAGTTGCTGACGCATTATTTCACGGTCGATCATCCCGAAGAAGTCTATCTGCGCCTGACCCAACGGGACGCGCAGGCCTGGCATGAGTCCTGGCAGAAAAAGCGCGATTATTATGAGCAGATGCTCATCGAAGCGAGCGCTACTCCGAGCCTTGAGTTGAAGTCTGAGGACGAAACGCAAGGGGTGAAACATGAAGACATCGCGCCGGAGGAACTGCCTAGCTTGTTCAGCCAAGTGCTGGTGCTGTTGCGTCGTCGTTGGACCATTTTTCGCCGCGACTCAGGTCAGGTCTGGCTGCACATTGCCATGCTCATCGGCTTTCCTCTGCTGGTCGTCATCTTTGCGTTGGATGGCATCAAACCCCTTCGTCAGCTCAATCAACGTCAGGAGACGGACATCGTTTATGAGATGCAGCGGCAGGCCCAGCATCAGGTGGAACAGCTGCAGGCGGGTGGTCTGGTCAGCGGCCTGATCATGCTGCAGGTCGTGCTGGTCACGCTCATGGCCAGCAACAACGCAGCACGTGAGATTGCCGGCGAGCGGCTCATTTTGGAACGCGAGAAATTGGGAGGGCTCAGCACGTTGGCGTATGTGATCAGCAAGGTGCTTTTCCTCGGCGTTTTCGTCTTGGCGCAGAGTCTCTGGATGGGCATCTTTGTGGACATGGTGACCGGGGGGTTGCCGGGAGATTTGGTCATCAAACTGGCACTGCTGATTCTGGCATCAGCCTCCATGACCAGTGTCTGTCTCGGCATCAGCGCGCTGTGTCGCACGCCTGAAAAGGCCACGATTTTGAGCATCTACCTCGTTGGCTTTCAGCTGCCGCTCTCAGGGGCCGTGCTCACATTGCCAGACTGGCTGGAAGGCGCGGTGAACCCTTTCATCGCGGCTTTTTGGTCCTGGTCCGGCAGTCTGCGCAGCATGGGTGACACGGCGTTTTATGACGCGGTCAAACAGGTCACGGACACCACCCTTGTCTCACCCGAACTTGCTGCCTTTGTGCTGCTGGCCCACATCATCGTCGGCCTGAGCATGACGTATGTGGGCACCCAAGGCAGCCAGTGGGAGTGATCGCTGTTACTGGCCGAGGCGGATGCCCTGCCAGTAAGCGAACTCAAAGAACCATGCCGAAGCGTGGCTCTCTAGGCGCAGGGTCACTTCCTGACCGAGGTAAGCTGAAAGATCCACTTCCAGGTCTTTCCAGCGTGGTTTCTCGTGATCGACAGGCGCTTCTTGAATCACTTGACCATTGACCACGGTCTTGACGATCCAGTCTCCACGATCGTCTGCCGCCACGGAGAAACGCAGCTTGGTTTTGCCAGGCTCCACTTTCAGTTGGCGCTCAAAGCTGGCCGGTTTGGTTTTTTCAAACGGATGCAGCAGCAGCACATTGGAGCGGCCATAGTAGTCCGCCAGCTTCACCGGCGTGCGCTCGAAATCGGGGGCGGCGACTTTCCACTCTGGGTTCCAAAGGCTGACGCTTTCCCAATCAATCGCACGCCAGTTGGTTCGTGCAGGCTTGGGCGGTTCAGCACCTTCGACACCTTTGGTGAGCAGGTCTTTTTTCTCTTTCGTCAAAGGGCCTTCTTCCGGCGGTGCCAGTACATACCAAATCAGGTCGCGGAACATCGCGTCCGGCAGCCCCCCAAAGCCCATTGGCATCAGGCTTTGCTTGGTGTTCGTCAGCGTCACGATCTGATCCCGTGGCACAACTTGCGCGGCACCGCCTGCGGCCAGGAGCTTCACATGGCTCGGGGTGTCCTCGACCACTCGACCCGCCAGGGTGCGACCATCTTGTGTGCTGACCGTGAAGTTTTCATAACCGTTGCCGATGATCTGGTTCGGATCGATCACGTTGGCCAGCAAGGCATCGAGATTGCTGCGTCCACTGCCGATGAGATCCGGGCCGACTTTTTGGCCGCCGCCATGAAATTCATGGCAGACCATGCAGGTGGCTTGGAACATCAGTTTGCCATTGGCTAAATCAGGTTCGCCAGTCAGGCAGGCCTGCTTTTTCGCAGCGATCAGAGCCTTCACGTCATCGGAGGAATCCTGCCATGCTCCCAGAACACGGAAGGCATGATCACGCACCGACTTGTCTTTGTTCGTCGCCAAAGCCCGCCGAACGGGTGCAGGGAAGGCCGCCGCTGTCACCTTGCCTTCGCCAATCGCCTCCAGCATGGCGCGCGTCCATGTCGCACGACTTGCCAGGGCCTCAATGGCAGCGATGCGAAGATTAAAGTCTTTCGAGGCGGCTTGCGTCAGAAGCAGGGGAATGAAATCATCGCCGCCAAGGTCAGCCGCTGCACGAATCGCGGCCACGCCGAGCGTGGTGGAGATGCTGGGTGCCAGCAGCGGTTTCAGTCCCTGCTTCACCAAATCGGTTTTGACCTTCCGCAGTGATTGCAGCACGGCGATGCGATCCTTCTCCGGTTTCGAGGCATCTTGCAGCGCCACGATCATCTCCTTCACCGCAGCTTCATCACCCCACAGCACCGCAAGGGTCTGGGCATGTTTGCGCACGTCTGCATGGGCGGAAGAACGCCATTGGGTGAGACTGGCGGAGACATCTTTGACGGGCTTGATCACCCCACCTTCTTGGCCTTTGACGAGTCCATCCAGCGCATGCGCGAGTAGTATGTCGTGCGCGGCGATCTTGTCGCAGAATCCGACGGCGACATCCAGGTTCTCGGCTTTGCGCGTGTCACACAAACGGCGCATCGCTTTGTGGGAAAGGACGCGTGAGAGCGGTTGGTTTTGGGGGGCTAGCGAAGCCAACCAAGGCAGCCACGTTTGAGGTTCCCATGACATCTGCGGTTCCAGAGCCATCCAGATGGCGAATGAAAGCACCGGATCAGAGTCGGCGGATGATTTGATCAGAGACTCAAGAATGGGCTTGGTCGTAAGCGCATACTCAGCAGCGCTTGGTCGGGCTTGGGTCGTGTCGATTCCCTGTCGTATGCTGTTCTTGGTGGGCCGCAGGAGGAGCCAGTTGCGGCAGGCGGTCGCGACGGCAGCTCGAACGGCTGGGCTCTCGTCGGTGGCGAGGCGCTGAAGGATGTCCACGCCGATCAATTCGCCTTCGCCCACCAACAAGGCTACTGTCTGCCGAAGACCCACATCGCTGGAACTGACCGCCGACTCGCGCAGTTGGGGTTTGAAATTCCGCACCAGAAAGCGAGTGCGCAGGAGTTCCATTTTTTCCGTGGTTGTCTGAGCCTCGGCGTTGGCGGCTTCGAGCAGCTGGTGAAGCTCTGCATTGAATTCACGGCCTCGTTCCACCAGCATCCGCCTCGCCATCCGGCGCATCCAGTTGTTTGGATGTTCCAGGTTCTTCACAAGGTCGGCCGTGGAGAGTTTTTTGAGATCTAACTCCGCTGCGGAACGAGATTCCAAGTTCGCGGGTTGGGCATCTGCCGATAACGCTTTTCCTTTGGAGGCCATGGATTTGGAAGTTCCTTCAGCGGTGGTCACGACGCGCCAGATGCGGCCGCGATCACGATCCACGCCTTCGGGGTTGGCTTTGGCATTTTGATAGCAGGGATACTTGTCGCACCAGTCCATGACCCAGAGAAAACCGTCGGGTCCGGTCTGGGTGCTGACAGGTCGGAACCAACCATCATTGGCGCGGAGGAAGTCGCGGCGAGGCTCGCACTTGAAGGTGGCCCCCACGGGCGTGAGCACTTCTTCATGGATGGCGTTGTCATGGATGTTGCCAATGAAGGCATGGCCGTGCGTGTCTGCTGGATAACGACCGCCCTGATAAATCTGAATGCCTGCATAGGCCGCACGGAAGTGTTTGTGCTTCACGATGCTGGGCAGCAGCTCATATGAATACGGATTTTCAGGCGCACCCCCTTGGCGAACATAGATGCCACCGGGGGCCATGTGGAAGAAGTGATCGATCACACAAGCGCTGACGAAGAAGTTGCCCGCAGCGTCGTAGTCGCAGCCCCAGGGATTGCTGGTGCCATCGGCGAAGACCTCGAACTCCCAAGCAGGCGCTGCCGTCTGTTTTTTCGCAGCGTCAGCCGTGAGAAGCTGCCGCACAGCCCTCGCACGGCCGATGCCAGCATCAAATTTGAAACCCTCGCTCTCAGGCTGACCAGGGCGGCGGACTTTGCTGTTCGTGAAGACGCCATGGGTCATGTAAAGCCAGCCGTCGGGGCCCCAGGTGAAGCTGTTGACCAATTCGTGTGTGTCCTCGCGTCCAAAACCCGTCAGGCAGACACGCCAGGCCTCGGGTTTGTCATCGCCATCCTCATCACGGAAGTGCAGCAGGTGGGGTTGCTGACCGACATAGATGCCGTTGTCACCGCAGAGAATGGCGCTGGCCAGATTCAGACCTTCGACGAAAACGGTGCGCTTGTCGGCCGTGCCGTCGTTGTCGGTGTCTTCGAGGATGATGACCCGATCCCGTGGGATTTTGTCGGCGGTCTTGGGCAGCGGATGATATTGATCGTCGGTGGCTTCGCCTCCGAATGGAGCAGGGTGCGGTGAACCCTCGGGATATTCATAGGCTTCGACGACCCAGAGCCGACCGCGATGATCCCAGGTCATGGCCACTGGATTTTGCACCATCGGTTCATGGGCAAAACAGCGCACTTCATACCCCTCAGGCACGCTCATCTTGGCACGCGCTTCCTCTGGGGTCGGACAAACGGTGCTGGCAGGCGCGCGTTCGCCTTCGATTTCTTTTCCAGCGCCTGCTGCGCTGAAGGTCAGGGAGAATAAGAGGGAGACGCAGAAAAGAGGTCGCATGGTTGGCTTCAGTTTACGGAACTCCACGGCTTGCCTCCCAGACATTTTTTGGGCGAAATCAGCCAGTGCCCTGGGTGCACGAAAAACCCCGCCAGGCAGCAGCCATGACGGGGTTTCTCATCAACGAACCGAAAATTTTGAAACTACTGCGGGGGAACGCGGAAGAGTTTGCCTGTGTAGGGGCACTTCACTTCCATGCCGGTCGGCAGACCGGTCACATCTACCAACTGATGTTTTGCCGCGTAGGGGCTGTTCACGAAACCCGCGCGACCTGGAATGGCCGAGCCATAAGGCAGATCAGAGGCCGGAGCTTGCAGGGTGGGAGGCGGGGTCGGTGCGGGAGTTGGCTCGAGTCTAGGCTCAGGCGCAGGTTTGGTCATCGCAGCGACATTGCTTTCCTTGGGCGGCACCGGCACGGTCACGGAGCTGCGGGGTTGAGGCGCGGGCTTCGGCGTCGTGTTCACGATGCGTGGCGTTGGATTGGCAGCTGCCATGCCTCCAGGGACAATGAACGGCTTTTGAGTGTAAGGGCAGACCACTTTGGAACCTGCACCCATGCCGCGCACATCGACCAAGCGACCCGGAGTCGTGTAAGGCGTGCGCACATACCCTGGGAGATCACTCACCGCCCGTGCGACCGGCAGATCACCACTCAGTTGAGTCGGTGCTGGAGCGACTTGACGTTTTGGAGCCGCATTGGTGACAGGAGCACTGTTGCTGGCCACCATTTGACGGGAAGAAGAGGTGAGCGGCGCACTGGAACCGCTTTTCATGTAATAAGAGATGAGACCCTTATTTTGAATTTCACTCCAAGCCTCGCGCGGAGGCATCGAGCAAGAAGCAAGAGTCGCTACTGACAAGCCTAGAATAGGCAAGCGTAGGCGGAAGAGCAGCTGTGAAGGGAGCATAGCGTTTTGCGTTTTTTTGAATTCGCATTCTCAGTTTAGTGAATTTTTTAAATTGTGCAACAGTAATGGTAAAGCGAGACAACAATAATCTCTTTATTTTCCGCTTTTGTTAGATTTTTCATAGCTTGGAAAGCGCCTGGTTCAGCGCGATGTGTGAGGCATGCATTGGCGAATCATCACGGTTGGGAAACCCGCTCTTTCTTGGGCTCGAGCAGGGATGGATGACTATTTAAAAAGACTCAGTCGTGTCGCACGGGTCGAGCATATCGTGATTAAAGAAGGGCCTCGTGATCATGTGGAAACACAGATGTTAGCAGCCAGTGCAGACTCGTTGAGAATCGTGCTCGATGAACGTGGGAAAGCCCGTCGTAGCCTGGAGCTGGCCAGGTGGATTGAGCAACACGATCTGCATGGCACGAAACGCGCCAGCCTGTTGATCGGAGGTGCCGATGGTCACAGTGAGTCCTTACGCAAATCCGCCGATGAATGTTGGACGCTGTCTTCGTTCACTCTGCAACACGAGATCGCTCTCGTGATCCTGACTGAGCAGATTTACCGAGCTTACAGCATCCTTCGAAACGAGCCTTACCATCGCGAATGAGCCTTTTCTGACCGTGATCATAAATATCGAAAGTGAGAATCAATTCTTGTAGGATTCGCCTTGTTGAGAACTTGGGACTCGTTTATATTTAAAAAAATACGACTTTCAGCCTCTTTGGTTCTCAATGTCTGCATCTGTCCTCCGAAACGTGATTCAACCCAAAACGACCCCGCCCTCAATCCCGAGGGCTGGCGTGGAAGATTTTGGGGATGTGGACCGTCCGCCTGAGGACATGGAGCTTGTTCTCGGCGTGCTGGTGGAAAATGCACCGGTGGCGATGGCCATGTTTGACAGTCACCTGCGTTACATTTTGGCGAACCGTGCCTGGGTGGAGGAGTTTTCGTTGCAAAATGTCCAGCCTCTCATCGGGCGCAGTCAATATGAGGTTTTTCCTGGGATGCACCCAGGATGGAAGCAGGTTTATGACCGGGCGCTGCAAGGCCATGTGGTGCGCAGTGAGCATGATGCGATGGCGGGCCCGGATGGGCGGCGCCTGATTTATCGCTGGGAAGTGCGTCCGTGGAGACGCAAGCGCGATGCGGCGGTGGGAGGCCTGATGGTCACCTGTGAGAAATTTGTCGATGGCGTGGTGCCCGAGTCCCCAGAAACCGAGGCGCTGCCCGAAGTGGAGACCCACGTCGCAGCCTCCACTCCTGAACTTGCTGGCTGTGCGCTGCCGATGCTACTCCTGGATGCGGACGGTGTGGTGCAGCAGGCCAATGCAGCGGCGGTGGAATTGTGTCTGGCGCGTGGCATTCAAGAAGGCAGCTCCGTGCTATGGGAAATTTTTGCGCATGAGCGGGAGGCGGCAGCACTTCAGCAGCAATGGAGGATCACCGTTGATAAATTGAGCCTCGCGGATGCGCCGAGCGGGGTGACTCTGCAACTGCCAGCCCCGCAGCCTTGGGCCATGCCCGCCACCGAGACCACGCGTCCACAGCGTTGGTTGGTCAGTCCGGCGAAGTCGGGAGATCGGCAGCATTTTTTAGCCTTGGCTCTGCCGGGTGCCTTTGTGAGTGAAGCGGCCCCGCGCCCTCTGATCGCAGCGCCCGCAGCTCC
>JAIXVB010000061.1 GCA_027483245.1 Verrucomicrobiaceae bacterium
ATGAGGCTGGAGCAGGCAAGGTAGGTGATGGGATTCACCGCCACACAGACCATGGTGCCCAGCAGGGTGGTGTAAATGGCACCAAAAAGACCAATTCGCCGTCCCAGGATGACTGACAACACGAGGGGCGCAAAAGCATGGGGCAGAGCCATGGTGAGCAGAGCGCCTGACCAGCCCTGCTGGTGACCGTAGTCCAGTACCGCCACACTCGCGCCCATGTGCAGAAGCAGGGTGCCGAGCACAAGAACCAGTTCCGCATTGTCAGCGACATCTTCCCTGAGGGCAACCCGCAGGTGCACGACCAGCGCGGAAGCAATCGCTCCCATGCAGAGAAAGGCGATCGGCTGAGGCTGGACCGTGCCTGGAATGACCGCGGCACCCAGCTTCATCAACATGCCCAAGGCAAAGAAAAACCCCAAATACGCCGCGACTGTCGCCGCAGGATGAGTGCGAAGCTCATCCACGAGGTCACCCTCTTGGTGCTTGCGGCGTGTCTTCCCGCATGAAAAGCCTGCTCGTTGCAATTTGGCCCGGCGAAAGGATTCGAACATGTCAGGGAAGAAGTGTGGAGTCAGAGACTAGCACACGCGCTGAATCGAACAAGAGGCGTTTTGAAATGGAGGCTGTTCTTTTGAACATTCCATCAACGCTGGGTCTCGAGCCGATGTCGGTCGTAGGCCTCGATGATGCGCTGCACCACCGGAAGTCGAACGATGTCCTTGGACAGGAAGCTGACGAATTTCACTCCCTCCACACCTTGGAGGACCTCCACAGCTTCCCGCAAACCCGAGCGCACATGTCGGCGCAGATCGACTTGAGACGGGTCACCGGTGATCACGCAGCGGGCTCCGTCACCCAAACGAGTGAGGAACATGAGCATCTGCTCGGTCGTGGTGTTTTGCGCTTCGTCCAGGATGATGAAGGCGTTTTTCAGCGTCCGTCCGCGCATGTAGGCGAGAGGGGCGATCTCGATGGCACCGCGCTCGATCATGCGCTCGGCTTCATCAGGATCGACCATGTCATAGAGGGCATCGTAAAGGGGGCGCAGGTAGGGAAAGATCTTTTCTTTCAGGTCTCCTGGCAGGAACCCGAGAGCCTCGCCCGCTTCCACGGCCGGTCGGGTCAGCACCAGGCGTTGCACGACTTTTTCGCGTAGCAGATGCAGTCCCTGAGCCATAGCGAGGTAAGTTTTGCCCGTGCCGGCAGGACCGACGCCGAAGACGACTTCATGGTCGCGCATGGCTTGGACATAGGCGATTTGGCCTCGTGTCTTTGCCAGAACCGGGGGACGTTTGCTGGAGCCTGCCAGCTTCAGCGTCATGATCGCCTCCGCTGGGGCATCGCCGTGCTCTGCTAGGACACTTTCAGTGACCAGTTTCACCATGGCTGGGGTGATTTCACCTCCTTGGCGGCGCACGCGCTCGAGTTGAGAAAAGACGAGTTTTCCGGCGGAGAGGGCGGCAGGCTCCCCCTCCAGGCGCACCCAAGCATCTCGGGAGGTGATTTGTAGGCTCAACGCTTCACTGATGAGGCGGAGGCTGGTCAGGTCATGGCCGATCAGTTTTTGCAGAAACTGCGGCGTTTCGTAAGTCAGGGTCTCGACGGGCATGGAATTTGAAAAGGGAGGTCGAAGCCCTGGCTGGTCACACGGTAAAACCGGTGCTGGGTTATTGACCCAGGGCTTCTGGATTGAGGCCACCCATTAAGGCACCGAGACCGCCAAACACGAGAGCGATGACGAGCACAATGGCACCCAAAATGGCATAGAGCACGAGGATGGCCGGGATGGAGGCGAGCATGGACTTCAGCATGATCACGATCAGTCTGCCGAAGGGGATATCGATGTCAGTGATGGTCACTTTGCCACTGGTTTGAGTGGAGACATCGGTCGTGGGACTTTGGTAGGGATTGCTCATGTTCGCGCCAAGTTTGAGGTGAGTTCCAGATCAACGGTAGCCATAGGCCAGCGCCCAATAGACACCCTTTTCTTTCTTCGATGTGACGGAAAAGACGACGCTGTAAGTGCCCGTTTTGGGTGGGTTCACGCGAATGCTGCAATACATCTGGCTGCTTTTATAATCGAGAGCGATCTCCTTGCCGGTTTCATCCAGCACTTTGAGTTCAAAGCTGACGTCTTCTTGAGCCGTGCCGAGCCAAAAGGCATACTCGTTGCCTTTGAACATCTGGTGGCGAACCATGAGTTTTTGGCCGCTTTTGACTTCGCCATTCCAGTAGTCTTCACGAACGATGAAACCCTGCTGAACGAAGGGGGAGGCGGCCTCCATCGCAAAGGTGTGTGCATCGTCAATCGTTGCGTGACTGAGCGGAGTGAGGGCGAGGAGCGAGGCTGCGGTCAGCAGGGCGGCCCGGCGGGTAAGGCGTGCGGAAAGGTGCATGTCGGTCCTGGGGTAGGGGGTTACCGGGAGGCGGTCTAACTTACTTACTTGGTGACTTGGATGCCAGAGAGGAGGCTGTCACAGGTCTTGCCGATTTCACGCACGGCATCTTTGGTGAAGCCGTCCACAGCGCCTTCCATCTTTTCCAAAATGCCTTTCAGGCCTTTGGCGATGTCGGACACAGTGGGATGATCTTTTTTATCCGCAGCCATCTTGTCGATGGAAGCGATGAAATGTTCGACCAGCATCGGCTGATTCAGCAGCTCTGCCCGGTCGGCCGAAAAGTTCTTGGTCACCACGGAGGTCACGGAGGCCGTGCCGCGCAGCCAACCGCCCATGCTCACGCATTGGGACAGATCGGTGTCTTTCATTTGTTCCATGGAATCACGGACGGTCTTTTGTGTCTGATCGAATTCCTTGCGGATGTTGGACCAATCTCCTTTGTCCGCTGCGTCGAGAATCGCTTGTGCATGGGGGCGCACCGATTTGATCAAACCAAGAGCGGTGGAGAGATCGATGACTTCGCGACCGATGTCTTTCACGGCCTCTTTATCCTCAGCCTGAACGGCGACGAAACCTTCCGCGACGACCAAACCGAACATGAGAGCCAGCTTGATGCGGTCGGCTGACTTGGGAAGGTCCACGCTGCGGATCTCCTGACGCCAGTTGGGTTCACCCAGTTTATCCAGCACGCTGAAGACTTCACTCGGCACCGGCACCACCACATCATCCACGACTTGACCTGGGAAAGCCTGCGGATCGAACTCCTGTACACCAGCAGCGGCAGCCTGAGACCAGAGAGGGCAGGCAGAGACAAGGGCAGACAGGGCCGTGGTGGCAGCGAGTCGTTGAAAAGAAGAGCGTTTCATGGGCAGGATCAACGGGGTGGGGACGAAACTAAGATCAATTTGAAGAAAGCCGCGAATCCGTGCAGCCGCAACCGCTTTGACGGTGCTTACTTCTTCACGGGAATCGTGGTCAAGGGGCCCTGGATGTAATGTTCACGCAGAACTTTGGCTTCCAAAAGCTGGATCTGGTCGTTTTTCAGCACGGAAGAATAGAGGATGACTTCTCCCAGGTAACCTGTGAACTGCTCGGCGGCGGGAGCTGGGCTCTGATTTGGATTCATCACCTTGCCGAGTTGCAGGCGCATGAGTGGGCCTGAGGGTGAGTTGACCTTGCCCCCGGATCGGAAGGATTTCCCCGGGGCATCTTTGGCGCGCAATTCGACCGTGCCGTCTTTGGACCATGTCAGCACGGCCGTAGAGGGTTGGGTCGGATCCACGTCCTTGGAGGTGATCACAGCGGTGGATGTGCCGTTCAGGAACTCAGCGATGAGTTTTTTTTCCGTGTCCACTCGCAGCAGCACGGCGACTCCATTTTCTCCGCTGAGGGTGAGGATGCGGGTGGGCAGTTTGCTGCTGTCGGCCTGGAAGACGACTCCCAGGGTCATGCCTTTATCGCCACGCGGAGTGGCTTCACCAAAGGGAAACTTGCTCTTCTCTCCTGCGGGATCACTGAGGGCGAGCGCGATGGGTTTGCCATCTCGGGGGTGAAAGTCGAGCACGCTGCGGTTGCCCTTGGCCCCGATGGTTCCTGACTCAGGCGTGGGCCAAAAGATGCGCTTCGGGGCATATTCGGTCTTTTTGTCGGGAGTGCGCATGAGGTTGTCATTGCCTAAAGGGGCGATGTCATGCCATTCGACCAACAGACCATTGGGCGCGGTGTTTTTGCCATCGGCACCATTGCCCCCCACTCCACCGACGAAATGCAGCACCATGTCCATGTCCACGGGGGGGAACATGCGGTCAGGGGGCAGTTCAAAAGTCAC
>JAIXVB010000351.1 GCA_027483245.1 Verrucomicrobiaceae bacterium
CCCGAGAAGACCTTTCCAAGCTGTTGTTTGACAAGCTCCGCGCTCCATGGCATAGGCCGCTCATGATTCGTTCCGCCCGACACAATCTCAACCTCCCGCAAAGCGTCCGCTTTGCTGGATACGGGCCCGAGTCAGTCTAAGAGCGATCCACGAATCCTCGACTTCGACCACCGGCCCTGAGACTCCTGGGCGGTGGTTTTTTTGTGCCGCTGTCCGCCTGCACCCAACCCTTTTTAGCCCCACGCGGCAGCGTTTATGCACTCTTCGACTCCTTCTTCTACTCCCTCTTGGCCGAGCTTTGGCCAGGAATGTCAAACCACTCTCAAACTGGCACTCCCGCTGATCTCAGGTCAGCTCAGCCAGATGCTCATGGGCACCGCAGACACCGTCATGATTGGCGCTGTGGGCGTCGTGTCCCTTGGTGCGGCCACCTTTGGCAATACCCTGCTGGCCGTGCCCTACGTGGTCGGCATCGGCCTGCTCAGCTCCGTCTCAGTGCGGGTCTCACAGGCCCATGGCTCCCAACAACCGCATGAGGCGCAGTCGGCGCTGCGGCACGGGTCTTGGTTGGCGTTTCTAATGAGTCTGGTCGTGGTGGCTGGCACCGCAGGTCTGCTGCCCTTTTTGCACCTGTTCAATCAACCGCCTGAAGTCACCGCTGCGGCACCGACCTACCTGCTGACCTGTGCGATTTCCCTGATCCCTGCCCTGCTCAGCATGGTCTGGAAAAATCACGCCGATGCGCTGAACAAACCCTGGCCGCCCTTTTGGATCATCCTCGGCAGTGTGCTGCTGAATGTGCTGCTGAACTGGCTGTGGATCTACGGTCACTGGGGCTTTCCCGCCATGGGACTCGAGGGTGCGGGTTATGCCACTCTGACAGCGCGCATCGTCGGCGCTGCGGTGCTCTTCATCTGGCTGAATCATAACGCGACGATTCGGCCCTGGCTGCCTCAACGCTGGTGGGAACGCTGTGATGCCGCAGGGTTTCGTCATCTGCTGGCCATTGGCGGCCCAGCCTCAATGCAGTTGCTGGCCGAGGTGACTGCCTTTGTCATGGCATCCTTGATGATCGGCACGCTCGGTGTCGTGCCTCTGGCGGCGCATCAGGTGGCCATGACCTGTGTGGCCACCGCTTTCATGATCCCCCTGGGAGTTGCGATGGCCACTTCGGTTCGCGTGGGTGAGATCGTCGGAGCCAAACAACACGCCCGGCTGCATCGGGTCATTCTGGGCAGTTGGCTGTTTGCAGCGGCCTTCATGGCCTTTTCAATGCTGGTCTTCCTGCTCTTGGGGCACCCACTCGCCTCCCTGTTCGTTCAGGATCAGGCCGTCATCAGCCTCGCGGCCACACTGCTGCTCACCGCAGGTTTGTTTCAGCTCTTCGATGGCCTCCAAGTCGTCTCGGTCTCCGCCCTGCGCGGCATTGATGATGTGAAGGTGCCCGCGTGGATGTGCGTGCTCGCTTACTGGGGCATCGCGCTGCCGCTGGGCTGGTTCTTGGGGCTGCATTCAGGCTGGGGTGCGCCTGGGGTGTGGATGGCAATGGCTGTGGGCCTCGGTGTGGCAGCAGCGCTGCTGATGCGGCGCACTTGGCGACTGCTCAGCGTGAGCTAAGTCACCGAGGCATTACACCGTGCCAAAACGCCGCTGTCGCTTCCCATAGGCACGAATGGCGTCTCTGAGATCGTCTTCATTGAAGTCCGGCCAGAGGCGCTCCGTGATGTAAAACTCCGTGTAACTGAGCTGCCAAAGCAGGAAGTTCGAAAGGCGAAGTTCCCCACTCGTGCGAATGAGCAGATCAGGATCGGGGTAATAGCGGGTGTAGAGGTGTTTGCTGAAGACTTCGCCATCGATCATGCCCTTGTCCAAATGACCACGCTCCACACTGTCGATCAGGCTTTTCACGCCATCGATGATCTCTTCTCGTCCGCCATAACTGAGTGCGAGAATCAGCGTCAGGCCCGTGTTTTGGGACGTGGTCTCGATGCTGCGATGCAACTGTTCTTGACAGCTCTTGGGCAGGTCGTTGAGACGACCGATGGCCTGAAGGCGGATGTTTTGCTCTTGCATCTCCGGCGTTTTCACCCGAAGAAACTGCTCAAGCAATTTCATCAGCGCATCCACCTCACGTTTGGGGCGCTTCCAGTTTTCAGAGGAGAAAGCGTAGAGCGTGAGATACTCGACCCCGAACTTGCCACAGCCCTCCGTGACTCGGCGCACCGTGTCAGCACCAGCACGGTGTCCTTCGGTCCGGGGCAGTCCGCGCTCCTTAGCCCAGCGGCCATTGCCATCCATGATGATGGCAATGTGCCGGGGAACGTTTTTGAGATCGTCTGAAGCGGCGGTGGGCATGAGGAGCGGCGGTTTAGGCCACGTCGTAAGTCAACATGTGAGCAGGATCGAACGAGCGCTGGCCGACTTCGGCGGCGATTTCGTTGAGGGCCTCAATCTCAGCCGTGCTGAAGAGTAGCCCGCCTGCACGCGCCGTGTGAGCGGCGTTTTGTGCTTCCGGCTGGCCGGGCAGCAGGCAGTTTTCATTGCCATGGCCCAGGATGTCCGCGATCACCGCTTTGAGATTGCTGTCAAAGTCACGTCCGCGAGCGAACAGTCCGCTGCTGATGGCATCTGGATGAATGACCTGGAAATAAAACGCGCTGGTGCGCTTTTCACCGGCGAGCAGGGTTTGATTTTTGATGTCAGGATGTGCCCCGCCACCGCGAAGGGTCGGCAGAGATCCCCCGATCATGCCGCCCATGAGCTCGATGAGCAGGGACAGGCCGTAACCTTTGTGCGCACCGAAAGGCAGCAGCCACTGCGCGGCATTTGGGTCCGTGGTCGGATTTCCATCGACATCGACCGCCGCTCCCGGAGGCAGGGGCTTGCCCTCCCGTTTCAGTTGCTGCACACGCCCCATGGCGACCGTGCTGGTCGCCCAATCGATCACAATCGGGAACCCACAGGCTTTTTGAGTTGGCAGGCCCCAGGAGTGTGGGTTGGTGCCCAAAACGGGAAACTTTCCGCCAAAGGGAACCACCTCCGCCAAAGTGGAAGTGCAATTGGTGTAGGCGATGTAACCCTTCTTCGCCGCGTCCATCACGTAACCGCCGCCCCAGAGGTAATGGAAGGCATTGTCCACGCTGACTTGGCCGATGCCGTATTTGTCCGCAAGCTCCATGCAGCGCTCCATGGCACTGAAGGCGACACTTTGACCGAGCTTCAATTTGGCATCCCAGACTTCACTGGCGGCGAATTTTTTCTCGATGACTTCGATCTCGGCCCCAGGTTTGCAGCCGCCGGTGGCACTGCCAAAGAGGTGATCGAGGTGCAGCGCCTTGATGGCATTGTGCGTGCGGATGCCGTGTGTCGAGGCCATCTCGCAGAAACGGGCAGCATCCTCGGCCTCAGCGGCGGTGTAGCCACGGTGGAGGTAGGCGGCACGGACAAGTTGATTGTGCAGCTCGGTGGGCAGGACGTGGTAAGTCGTTGGCATGATGATGAGGGCTGGAGAGTTGAGCAAGATCGCGCGGATGCACAGGCTTTTTCAGAAGGAATGCTGACTTTTTATGTCCAGAGGCACTTTCGTGAAAGTCTGAGGTTGTCATCCCGGATGCATCGGCCATTCGTAGCGCTGACATGGCCTGTAAAATCGACCCCGCCCTGCACACGGAGAAAAAGCCCGACTGGATCCGCGTGAAGCTGCCTCGTGATCCCATCTTCTGGAGCACAAAGTCCCTCATCTCTGACCTGAAACTCCACACGGTCTGCGAGGAAGCTCAGTGCCCGAATCGCTGGGAGTGCTGGAGCCAAGGCACGGCCACATTCATGATCGCCGGGGATCGCTGCACCCGCGCCTGTGGATTTTGCGCGGTTAAAACGGCCAAACCTTTCGCCCTCGAAGCCGATGAACCCCAGCGCGTGGCCGCTGCGACAAAACGCCTCGGCCTCAATCACGTGGTCATCACCGCTGTCGCTCGCGACGACGTGGCGGATGGTGGCGCGGAACACTTCGCCCGCACCATCGAAGCCGTGCGTGAAGCCGTGCCTGGGATCACCATTGAAATCCTGGTGCCGGACTTCAATGAGAAGGAATCTTCGCTGGATGTGGTCATGCACGCCCGCCCCCACATTTTTAATCACAACCTGGAGACCGTCGAGCGCCTGACTCCCCTGGTGCGCAGCCGCGCCCAATATCACCGCAGCCTCAAAGTCCTGAAACGTGCCAAAGCCATCTCTGTGGAGATCGGTTCCAAATGCGCCACCAAGAGCGGCCTGATGCTCGGCCTCGGCGAGACGGAAGTGGAGCTCTTCCAAGCCATGGATGATCTCCTGGAGCATGATGTCACCGTGTTGACTCTGGGCCAATACCTGCGCCCCTCACCCCAGCATTTACCGGTCATCGAATACATCCACCCGGACACCTTCGAGAACTACAAGGAGATCGCCCGCAAGAAGGGCTTCCGCCATGTCGCCAGCGCACCGCTCGTGCGCAGTTCCTATCATGCGGCGGATTTCAAACCGGAACTGGACCTCGATTAAAATCCAGGGTCTGCATCACGGACCTTCGCCCCGGTTTTCAACCGGTAAGGCATCTCGCGCCCTGCCCCGAATCGCACAAAGACTGTGCGCACGACGTTGATTGCACAAAGCCTGTGAAGACGCTCTTCGACCGCCTTCACGCGGGAAAGGCTCGCATGTGAACTGCACAGCCATTAAAAAGGAGAAATGAAGCTGGGAAAACTTGGCCTCACTCTTGCTTAGTCTAGAATGTGCTCACCAAGGCACCAACCATCATGCTTTTCGACAATTACCAACCGG
>JAIXVB010000306.1 GCA_027483245.1 Verrucomicrobiaceae bacterium
CAGTTCCTCGGCAAATACTGCCTGGAGTGTCACGACTCCTCCATCAAAAAGGGTGACCGCGATTACGAGGCCTTCACGCTGCCGCTGAAATCGGAAACCGATCTCATCGATGCCAAAGACATCATCGACCAGCTGACGCTGAAAGAGATGCCTCCCAAAAAGGCCGATCAACCGGCCGATGAAGAACGCCTGGCCATGCTGCGCGTGCTGCGAGAGGGCAGCGTCGCCGCTCGCAGCAAGATCCAAAGCACGGGCTCACGCACCGTCATGCGCCGTCTCTCCAGTCGCGAGTATGAAAACACCCTCGCCACTCTCTTTGGTCGCCGCGTGGACACGCTGGGCCTCACCGCTGATTTTCCCAAGGAGAAAACCAGTCATCACATCGACACCATCGGCCAATCGCTGGTAACCTCTGGTTTCCTCGTCGATCAATACTTTCAGGCCGCGAATCGCCTTGTCGAGACTCGTCTCGGCAAACCTCCCACGGAGCCGAAAAACTGGCGCTTCAACGGTCACTTCGTGCAATACGAGGAGCTGCAGGGCTCCCACAAAAGCGCCTTCAACTTCCGCTACCTCAATCTCTACGAACAACCGAACACGGACACCCGTCAGGGCGGATACGGTCACATTGAGGACTTCAAACAAGGCGTGCCCGTCTCCGGCCTTTACGACCTCGAAGTCGAGGCCACCGCGCTGCATCGCGACACCCATTACGATCCTACCATTTTTGGCATCGACTTCTCAGAACCCTTCATTCTTGGCGTCGTGCCAGGGGATGTGACCAAGGGCCACATCCACTACCCACAAGCCATCGAGCCTCTGCTCGCCAGCGCCGTCGTGCCGGACAACACCCCCACGTGGTTCAAATTCCGCGTGTGGCTCGAGGCCGGACAAACACCGCGTTTCATCTTCCCCAACGGCCCCTATGAATCTCGCGCCTCTGTTGTCACGATCAACAAACGCTACAAAGACGAGTTCAAGTCCGATGTCGGCTCCTCAGGCGTCGGCCGTGCCCATATCTTGAAGGAGGGCAAGCTGCCGCACATCCAAATCAGCGAGATCAAAATCAACGGACCCCTCGTCGAGAAAGACGGCAGCGCTGAAGAAGTGGCCGTCTTTGGCAAAGCTGGTTTTCAGGCCGAGCGCGCCGCCGATCAGCTCTTTGCCTTTGCCGAAAAAGCCTATCGCCGCCCCCTGACCGAGGCAGACCGTCAGCCCATCCGCGCCCTTTACGAAAAGCGCCTCGCGGAAAAGGCAACCCCTCGCCAGGCCGCGTTGGATGCCCTGAAACTCATCCTTTGTTCCCCCTCCTTCCTCTACCTCAGCGAGATCACCGCAGAATCTGAAAAGACGCTCCAGGCCCACGACCTCGCCTCCCGCCTCTCCTATGCGCTGTGGACTTCGCCGCCCGATGCTGCGCTGCAGGCTTCCACCAAGTCCGGCAAACTCACCCAAACTGACGAGCTGAAAAGCCAGGTGAAGCGCATGCTTGCAGACGACCGCATCAGCAACTTCGTCAACGACTTCCTCGACAGTTGGCTGAACCTCCGCGACCTCGGCAGCCAGCCGCCTGCCCGTGAAATCAATCGCGCCTACTACGCCGAAGATTACCCCGCCTCCATGAAGGCCGAAGCACGTCTGTTTTTCCGCGACCTGCTGAAAAACAACGGTTCCGTGGCCAAGTTCATCGACTCCGAGTACACCTTCGTGGACAAAAAACTCGCCAAGCTCTACGACCTGCCAGAAAAGGATAAAATGCGCCTCGCCGATGGCTTTCAAAAAGTCAGCCTCAAGGGCAACAACAAACGCGGAGGCCTGCTCGGCATGGCCGCCGTGCTCACCGTCAGCGCCAATGGCGTCGAGACCTCCCCAGTCACCCGCGGCGTCTGGGTCAGCGAAAACATCCTCGGCATCCAACCTCCGCCCCCTCCGGATGCCGTCCCCGCCATCGAACCCGATGTCAGCGGCGCCACCACCGTCCGCGAGCGCCTCGCCAAACACAGCACCGACCGCACCTGCGCCGAGTGCCACCGCAAGATCGACCCCCTCGGCTTCAGCCTGGAGAGCTTCGACCCCATCGGCCGCTGGCGCACCCACTACGCCAAGCCCAAAAAGAAAGACGCCACCGCGCCCAAGATCGACACCACTGGCGAATTCCCCTCCGGCGAAACCTACGCGGACTTCGCCGGCTTCAAAAAGATCGTCCGTGAGACTCGCGAAGACCTTTTCACCCGCAATCTCATTCGTCAGGTGCTCAGCTACACGACCGGTCGCCACATGGAAACCGCCGATGAATTCGCCATTGAAGAGATTCAAGAAAGGGTCAAAAAACAAGGCCTCGGCCTGCAAACCCTCCTCGTCGAATGCCTCACCAGCGAGATCTTCCGGTCGAGGTAACGCGCTTCCGTAGCATAGGCTTTCCAGCCTGTGTTCTTTAAATCGCGGATTGCTTTGGAGCCCTTGATTTGGCCGAAAAGACGACCCTTTGCAAAGGCATCTATGCTAACGGATCAACCCGCGAAGCGAATCTCTCTACGGTTCTAGGCCGGATCTGCCCCCACCAGAGATACAGGATTCACAGGATTCACAGGATTCACAGGATTCACAGGATGAGACAGGATGAGACAGGATTTACGGATCTGAGAATCCTGTGAATCCTGCCCATCGTGTCATTCCTGGGGGCCAAAATGTAAGCGGGGCGGGAAGGAAGGCACAGGCTAGGAAGCCCATGCGACTGCCCTACTTCTCGACTTGAGCGTGGATCCAGTCCCAGCGTTCGCTGGCTTGGCGGAGCTCGGGTTCGAGGTCGGTTTCGGTGAGGAATCGCTGCGCGATGAGCTTTTCCACCGCTTCTTTCACCTTCGCCATGAACTCGTCTTTGGAAGTGTAGCGTTCCTCCAGCGAGAGGCGAGGATCCTTCGCCGCTTCACGTTCGGCCTGGGTGCGCGCAAACGGCACCCAGGCTCCGCGCAGCAGATAACAATCCTGGGGGGAACCGAACTCGCTCGGACGAAACACCCAGCCTGTGGCTGTCGCGATCGGCACGGCCACATCAGGCATGCGAATGCCACCGAGGTCGTTGCCATCGGCATCGGATTGTGGCACGAGCAGTGGCAGTTCAACGCCTTCCCCAGCACCGCCCGAGAGCTGCGGATTGCGCACACGACCGCCGGCCTTCACAGCATTCGGCGCGGCCATGCGGGGCACTTTCGGAAACTTCACCTCGGCGATCGGCACCAGCGTTCCGTCACTGAGCTTCGGATGCACACTCGGCGGCGGTGCCAGGCCTTCGCTGACCCATTGATGCAGGGCCAAACGCAGTGCGAGCATTGAGGCACTGGTATCGACCGGGTTTGCAAGCGGCGAGTCCTTCACCTGCGAGTCGGGTGGAAAGGACGCGGCGCCATGCGAAGTGCTGGCAAAGAAATATGAACGCACCATGTCTGGCAGCGCGATGTCCTGAGTTCCGTCAGGGGTGGTATGCGTCAGCGCTGCCACACGGCCACCACCCCAGTATTCCGCCGCCATGTTCACGTAAAAGATCTTGGGGGGATGCTTCACCCGGGCGTTCTCCAGGAGGCCTTCACGGTGGCCCGTCACTGGATCTTTGTGGGCCGTATCGGCGAAGGGATACGAAGCTGTGGCGTAGCCCGCCACGGCGCGCGGTGTTGACCAGCGTTGGTTCAATACCAGCCGACCGGCGCCAGCGATGTGCGACATCACCCCATCCAGTGCCAGCCGATCTTGCTCGTCCGTGTTGAAGCCGAGATAGACCAGATCACGCAGAAAACGCCCGCACTGCGAGGAGCCAAAGGCATAGGCCTGTTTCACCTTGGCGAGCGAAGTTGGATCATGCTTCAACCACGCCACCGCATCGCGAATCGCCGCATAACCTAGACCGGCGATGGGGGGAGCCTCCGAGAGATAAAACACTTCATAGGTCTTCCCTGGTTCAAAACCGCCTTCGAGATGAAGCTGACCGTCGTTCAAACTCCAGCGCTCGCGAGGCACTTCGCTGCCCCCCGAGTAGGCCACTTGGTCGCGAATGATCAAACGACTGTCTGCCCCCTCGATGTCCACCGGCGGATACTCCGCCAGATCCGTGAGAGGCCATTGATCGACGGCATGGTCCAGTGCGAAGACCGCACTCACCACCCCGCGAATCGCGCTGCCATCTTGGTTGCGCGCCCGAGGGGCTTCCAGACGCAGCTTCTTCGGATCCACCGGCACATCAAACTCCCAGCCCACATTCACCAGCGTGAATCCGTGCTCCATCACCCACTTGCTCAAACTTGCCTTGCGCCCGCGATTGGGAATCTCCAGCCAGGCCGCGCCATTGTTGCGCGAGTCGTCCTTTGGTTTCCAAAGTAGCAGATCGGCCACAAAACTCACCTTCCCTGCCTGATTCACAGGCGCGAGATTGATGTCCGCGATGATCGCATTGGCAGGCCGCTTCGGATCGATCTCAAAGTGCAGCTTTGCCACAATCTGTTCATACCCCTCTTTGCCAATGTCCGATCGATCCGTGACCTCCACCCGCACTACCTCTGCCGTCAGGGTGATGGAAACAAGGGAGCAAAGAAATAGCAGGAGGGGCTTCATGGTCGAGTCGATGGGCAATGGAGTTACTTTTTCGTTTTCAGATACTCGCTCGGGGTCATGAAGGCGACGTTCTTTGACTTCAAGAAGGCAATGATCTCAACGAAGCCAGTCCAGCGTTTATCGTCCCACTGCTCGGGATGCCCTTGGAGCACGAGCACGTCTTGCGTGGCGGCGTTCTTCTCGTAGAAGGCGATGAACTTGGCCGAATCGGGCACGAAGGTCGGGTTCTCCAAGGCCATCACACGTGGGATACTCAGCCTCGTGAAGAACTTGGGTTTCGCCGGACCATAGAGCCAAATTTTGATCTCAGGCACGCCTTCCATCGCCTCGTCCGTGGCCTCCGTGGTGCCGCTCCAATGCGGACCGAACGCGGGGAGATCAAAGCCGAGTTTCTCTTTCGCCAGCTTCTCACCTTTGGCCAAAATCGCCCCCTGCTCGATCGCGCTACCGTTCTCAAACTCACCCGTGTCACTGGCACCGCGCATCTTGTAACCGTGCATCCACAGCTCGATCTGCCCCGCTGCCTGCACCTCCTTCAACCACTGGAAATACATCGCGTTATCCTTCTCCAACGATTCGGTGATGACGCCAAAGGAACCTTTGATGCCCTGAGCGATGAGGTAATCATGCACCTTCAACCAGCGGTCTGAAACTGGCTTTGTGCCCACACGACGTGCGATCACGTCGTCGAGTTTGAGGAGGATGATTTGCTGTGCCTGAGCCGAGGCGACACAGGTGCAGAGGCAGAAGAAGAAAAAAAGATGGCGCATGATGTGTGGGAGTTGCTTCACTGAAGGCGGCGGCGAGTTGTAGCTTCGATGGCAATCGAATCATGGATTGGAAGGCTTCGATTGCCAATCGAAGCTACGGGGCCGGAAGCTTCTTCAATCAAGTGAGATGAACAGCAGGCTTCAGGGTTCACGAGAAAGACGGATGGACTTTAGTTTCACCCAAGCTTCAGCTTCGCCGCTGGGGATGGGATCGAAGCGCAGACGAGTGAGTGCTCCGCAATAGGCGGGGCTTTCCGCGAGATGAATGACATGGCGACGAAAGCGGCCATCACCGATCACGGGAAAGCGGAGAGTGTGCTCCTTACCTGGGGCACTTTGATCCTGCGGTTGCCAGTAAAGAGTGGCTTGTGTTTGCTTGGTTTGAAACGCGGCCTCGAGAATCAGATAGGGCGCATCTTCAGCTAACCAAAAGGTGTGAGGACTGATCAGCTGTGGATCGTTTTGATCCAAGCGCACTTCGAGACCATCGGCGATGGGCCAGCCTTGATCGCTCGCGTTTTGAGAATGCCAGCCTTGGCGGTCATGGTCGAAAATCCACGAAGGCAGTGCCTTTTTTCGCAAGGCCTCCGCTCGATCCCGGATTTCCTGCAAACTGCCCGCGACGAGTTCATAACGAAACTCAAAGCTGATGTTGTGATCCAGGATCTCCTGACCGAGCCCCGCCAGATAACCGGTGCTGTTCGCCAGAGTGTCGTTCGGTCCCGGTTGACCTGCAAAGCCCCCGGTGAAATGCACACGCCCAGGTGTGATAAGACCGAGACCTTGATCTTGGGCATCCAACAAAGCTGACCATCCCTCCGTGCCAAGCCAGAAGGACCAGGGATGTTTGCCGGTGGCCTTGGGCACCTCCATCACAGGCTGTTTCATGAAGGGCTGAGAGCCTGTGTAACTGACCACTCGGTGAAACGCCGCATTCGCATACACGGCGGGCAGTTCCTGAAAACGTGCGGGGTAGAGAGTTCGGTCTTGGCGAGCATTGTTGAGCCGAGCGCGCGCTTTCACCACCGGCCCCTCCAGCTCCAACCACACATCGAAGGTGCAATCGCCTGGCACCTTATTCAGCGCCCACTGCATGGGCTGACACTTCACATGCAGGAGGCGCCCATCGTTTTCATGGGCCAGCACGGGTGAGGCATTTTTGAAATCATCTCCTGTCTGGATCGGATTCCAACCGATGTGTTCCCAATGCTTCGCGGGCTGCTGCCCTGGCACCGTGAAAGGCACGGGACCTGAGAAGAACGAAAGCTGCACCTGACGACCCAGGTCAAAGTTGTTGATGCGATTTTCACCTCCGCCGCGTGAGAGAAACACGATGGCCCCGCCATGGTTCAAATCCACGCCCAGCTTCACCACCCCATTGTCGAGAAAACTCATTTGCGCGCCCGAAGGCAGCTGCGCTGTGCTCTCGACCGCATAAAGCGCAGACGGCGGAGCCAACAACAAGGCAGCATAAACCACCAGGCTCTTCCAAGGCCTGAGATGCTTGCTTTTTAAACGGGAATTCATGAATCGTGAGTTGGTTAAAAGAGGAACGTGATCATGCACGCGAGGCGTTCATGGAATCACTGTAAAGAGGGAAAGCGTTCTCTCCACTTCTGCTTCTTTCCTGGCGAGAGTGTCGCGCTAACGCAAGTTACGCTCGCCATCAAATAAAGTGTTTACAGATGTCGTCGTTTTTGTTTACATGCGTAGTCATGAGCAAAAAACGCGTTCAAAAATCCCCTGTCGCCACTCAGGATTCCGTGGCGATCACCGAAGCTGAATGGGATGTCATGGAGCTGCTCTGGGAAAAGGCTCCGCGCACTTCGCAAGAGATCGTGGCCCTGCTCGAAGAAGGGCGCGGATGGAAAAGGGCCACGGTGGTGACGTTGCTGTCTCGGCTCACGGCCAAGGGCGCACTGGCCACAGAACCTCAGGGAAATCGTTTCCTTTACACACCGTTGGTTCAGCGCTCGGCCTGCGTTGCGGAGAAGACACAGAGTTTGTTGAATCGTTTGTTCGGCGGCGCGCTGCGCCCTCTCGTGGCTCACTGTGCAGAGCATCATGCGCTCACCAAAAAGGACATCGCCGAACTCAAGGCGCTGCTGGATGAAATCAAACCCAAATCATAAGTCACCATGAACACTTTTCTCGATGCTACGAGCCTTTGGTTGCATTCGGTTCTCATGCTTTCCTGGAAGGGTGCCCTTCTTGCCCTTGGGGTGGGTCTCATCGTCGCCGTTCTTCGCAGACAGCTCTCGCCCGCCTGGCGTCATGGATTGTGGTTGCTGGTCTTGGTTCGCCTGGCTGTGCCGGATGTCGCCACATCGTCATGGTCCATGTCACGCTGGTTGGCCATGCCGAAGAGCATGAAGCCGATCTCTCAGCCGATGCTGCCATTGTCTCTGTCTGAAGCCGTAGAGGATCCTGAACTCATGGAGTCGGCTTTTCAGCTCGAAATGCAACAAGCTGCCGCCACGCCAGAGCAAGCACCGGCAACACTTCCCAAAGCGGTGCCCCCCGTCTGGTCAACCTGGCAATGGCTGACCTTGGTGTGGATGCTGGG
>JAIXVB010000670.1 GCA_027483245.1 Verrucomicrobiaceae bacterium
TCAAAGTTGGCGAAGCCGTTCAGGTTCGTCGTGAAGATCAGATAATCGCCACTGGGATGAAAGTAAGGGGCCCAACTCATGGCTCCCAGCTTGGTGACAGGGCGCTGATCGCTGCCGTCGGCCTTCATGGTCCACACTTCGGCGACATCTCCCTTGGGCGTGAAGCGACGCCAGCAGATGCGCTGGCCATCCGCACTGAAAAACGGCCCGCCATCATAACCAGGCACATCCGTGAGACGCTTCACCCCGCTGCCGTCTGCATTGGCGGTGTAGATCTCCATGAAATACTGTTTATCCAGTTTCAGACGTTCCTGGTCTTCTTGGGATAGTTCCTGTTCATAAGCGGATCGATTGCTGGCAAAGACAATCTTTTGGCCATCGGGCGACCAGCCACCTTCAGCGTCGTAACCGCGTGTCTGCGTGAGATTTTTCAGGGACTTGTCGGCGAGTGTGTACTCCCAGATGTCGTAGTGCTCATCATAGTCCCAGGAATACTTGCGCACACGGCTGGTCTCACGGTCCTTGTATTCGGCCTCTTGGAGTTTCTTGGATTCAGGGTCCACATGGGTGGAGGCAAAGAGCACACGTTTGCCATCGGGGTGAATCCAGGCGCAGGTGGTCTTGCCCATACCAGGGGAGATGCGCTCTTGATCCCCTGTTTCCAGATCCATCAGGTAGATCTGATAAAAGGGATTTCCAGGTTCACGCTCCGATTGGAAGATCATCTTGCTCCCATCCGCACTGAAATAACCCTCCCCGGCGCGCCGCCCATCAAAGGTCAACTGGCGGGCGTTGGTGAGGAAACTCGACTCCGTTTGAGCGAACGTGACCGTGGCAAAACAAAAGAAAGCGAATGTGCGAAGCATAAAGAGTTCAGAACATACGCACGCTGCGAGGAAGTCTCGAAACGGAAAGATGAAAACTGAACGACTTCTAGCCATCCCAGAACCCCGATGGGCTCGGAGTCGGGACACGTGGATTTTGGGCTGATGACCAAGCTCTGCCAAATGTCAGCCAACTTCGCCCTCCGATCACTTCTTGCCAAAGATGCCCTTCACCTTCGTGAAGAAACCTTTTTTATCAGCCTCAGGTGTCGAACGCGCGGCAGGATCGGGCGTGGTGACGGGCAAGATCGCCGACTGTGGGGCATCCCAACCGCCGCCGAGAGCTTTGATCAAACTGACACTGGAGACGAGGCGTTGCCCAGCGAGCTGTGCGGTGGCGCGTTGGGTGGAAAGCACGGTGCGATTGGCTTCGATCACGTCCAGATACGGACTGGTGCCCGCTTCATATCGTGTTTTGGCCAGGGATGCGGCGCGTTCAGCACTGTTGCGAGCCCGTTGTTGAGCCTCCGCCTGAGTGGCCTGATGGCGCAGTGAAGAGAGGCTGTTTTCGACATCGGCGACTGCGCTGAGGAAGGCTTGACGATACCCGGCGAGGGCTTCGTCATGAGCGGCCTTGCTCTTTTGCAGGTTGAAGATGTTTTTATTTCCCGAGAAGAGCGGGATGCTGATGCTCGGGCCGTAGTTCCAGATGAGTGACTCAGGCTGGAGAAGGAGGTCGATGTCGGTGCTCTGAAAACCTGTGCGACCAATCAGCTTGATGCTGGGGAAGAACTGAGCTTTGGCCACACCGATGCGAGCGGTGGCGGCGGCGAGCGTGCGCTCAGCCTGCGAGATATCGGGACGGCGCTCCAGGAGATCGCTGGGGACACCGGCGGGCAGACTGGGTGGAGTGGAAAGGCGACTGCCATGAGCAGGGATGCGGAAGCTGGCCGCGTCGGTGCCGATGAGGATGGCAATGCTGTTTTCCAACTGATCACGCTGAGCCAGCAGCGCGGAAATCTCAGCCTCCGCCGTGGCCACTTCGGTCTCGGATTGGGCCTGTTCTAATTCACTGCCAGCACCGGCTTTGACGCGAGCTTGAGCAATCTTGAAAGCTTCACCACGCAGTCCGACGGCTTCACGCACAAGACGCACTTCTTCATCCAGCGCGCGGATTTTGAAGTAGCTACCAGCCAGATCAGCCTGGATGCCTAACAAAACATTGTGAACGGCATCTGCGGCGGCTTCGGCGGTCGCCCGGCCAGCTTCGACATCGCGTCGAATCTTGCCCCAGAGATCGAGTTCCCAGGAGAAGTCAGCGACGGAGTTGTAAGCGGGGCCTTCGTAAAAGAGACCATTCAGTGGGATGGGGCTGATGGCATTTTCGGAGGTGCGTTGGCGGTCAACGCTGAGGCCGATGCCCAGAGTGGGTAACAGATCGCCACGACTCACGCGCGCGGTGGCACGCGCTTGATCGAAGCGAGCGATGGCAGCTTTGAGCTCTTGGTTGTTCGCGGTGGCTCGGGCTTCCAGTTCATTGAGCTTGGAGTCACGGTAGATCTTCCACCATTCACCTTTGGGGAGATGAGCCGATGGATTGGCCGCACGCCAGGTGACGTTCTTGAACTTGGGCGAGCTCACAAACGCAGGCCGTTCGTAGTTTGGCCCGACTTGGGCAAAGGCGCTGGTCGTGAGGAGAAGAGGAAGAAGGAGACGCATGGCAGAAAAGGGAATGAGAGGTTCGGGCTTCAGCTTGGTTCATCGTTTGGGCTTCAGCCCTTTTAGGCGCTTCATCGCCGGGCTCAGGCCCGCACGATGAGCGAGTCAAGTCATGCCGTGATCACCTTGGCGGGTTCGTGGGCGAGATCAGGCTCGAGTTTTTTCTTCCGACCGAGTTTCATCATGAGCACATAAAACACAGGGGTGAGAAAGAGTCCAAGGAAGGTCACGCCGATCATGCCGGCAAAAACGGCGGTTCCCATGGCGCGGCGCATTTCAGAGCCCGCTCCGGTGGAGACGACGAGCGGATACACACCGGCGATGAAGGCGATGGAGGTCATCAAGATCGGACGAAGGCGCAGGCGGCAGGCATCGAGGGCGGCATCCAGCGGGCTGAGACCGTGGTCACTGCGCTCTTTGGCGAACTCAACAATGAGAATGGCGTTTTTACAGGCCAGACCGATCAAAACGATGAAGCCGATTTGAGTGAAGATGTTGTTATCCCCACCGACGATCATCACGCCAGCGAGGGCGAAGAGCAGGCAGAGGGGCACGATCAAAATGATGGCCAGAGGCAAGCGCAGGCTTTCATACTGAGCGGCCAATACCATGAAGACGAGGAGGATACACAGTGGATAGACATACATGGCTGTGTTGCCAGCGATGATCTTTTGATACACAAGCTCGGTCCATTGGAACTCAAAGCCTGGGGGCAAACTCTTCGCGAGTTCACTGATCGTGGCTTCTCCCTGGCCGGAGCTGAGAGGCGGCGCGGCAGCTCCATTGAGATCGGCAGCGAGGTAACCGTTGTAATGGGTGACTCGGTCGGGGCCATTGCTTTCTTTGACCTTCACGAGGGAGCCGATGGGCACCATCTCACCTGCGGCATTTCGTGTCTTCAAACGGGTGATGTCACCGACGTCATCACGGAACTGCGGTTCGGCTTGGGCGACAACCTGATAGGTGCGGCCGAAACGATTGAAGTCGTTCACATAAAGACTGCCGAGATTGATCTGGAGGGTCTCGAAGAGATTGGCCAGAGGCACGCCTTGCATCTTGGCTTTCTCACGATCCACGTCGGCCTCGAGCTGAGGCACGTTGACGGTGTAACCTGAATAAACCTGCATGAGTTTGCCACTGCCATAAGCGGCGCCGATGAGTCCCTGCGTGGCCTGATAGAGAGCGTCGTAACCTTGGTCACCGCGATCTTGGACCATGAGTTTGAAACCACCCGTGGTGCCGATGCCGTTGACCGGTGGTGGAGAGAGCACGAGCACCATGGCATCTTGAATGGCCATGAACTTGCCATTCAGGGCACCTGCGATGGCGTCGCCACTGAGTTCAGGAGTGGTGCGCTCTTCGAAGTCATCGAGACCGACAAAGACGATGCCACTGTTCGGGCTGATGCTGAAACCATGGATCGACAAACCAGGGAAGGCGATGGCGTCTTTCACACCTGGATGGCTGAGGGCGATGTCCGACATGCGGCGCATCACATCTTCCGTGCGGTCCAGGGATGAACCATCGGGGAGCTGAGCAAAGCCAACGAGGTATTGTTTGTCCTGTCCAGGAACGAATCCCGTGGGCACCATTTCAAAGCCTTTCCATGTGGCCCAAACGAGGCCGCCATAGATGATGAGGGCGATGAAGCTGAAGCGGATGATGCGCTTCACGAGAGCCACGTAGGTGTTCGAGGACCATTCGAAGAAACGATTGAAGGGGCGGAAGAACCAGCCGAGCAAGAAGTCGATGAAACGCGAGAGCAGATCTTTCTTCGCATGATGACCTTGCAGAAGCAGCGCCGAGAGAGCGGGGCTAAGAGTCAGCGAGTTGATCGCTGAAATCACGGTGGAGATGGCGATCGTGACCGCGAACTGTTTGTAAAACTGACCGCTGAGTCCGCTGATGAAGGCGGTGGGGATGAAGACGGCGCAGAGCACGAGAGCCGTGGCAATGATGGGCCCGGTCACTTCGGTCATGGCCTGTTTGGTGGCTTCAACGGGTGACAATCCATTGCGGATGTTTCGTTCGACGTTTTCCACCACCACAATGGCATCATCCACGACGATGCCGATGGCTAAGACCAGTCCGAAGAGGGAGAGGTTATTGATGGAGAAACCCAGCGCATGCATGACGGCAAAGGTGCCGACGAGAGACACGGGCACGGCGGCGAGAGGAATGATCGAAGCGCGCCACGTTTGCAGGAAAACCACCACCACGATGACCACAAGCAGGATGGCCTCGATGAGCGTGTGGATGACGGCGTCGATGGATTTGTCCACGAATACCGTGGGGTCATATGCGATGGCGTAGTCGAGACCTTCTGGGAACTTGGCCTTGAGTTCTTCCATCTTGGCTCGCACGGCTTGGGAGAGGGAAAGCGCGTTGGCTCCTGGCAATTGGAAGATAGGCACCCCGACGGCACGTTTGTTATTCAGCAAGCTGCGCAGTGCGTATTCACTGGAGCCAAGTTCGAGCCGAGCAACGTCTTTGAGCTGCAGTTTTTCACCATTCGGGCCGACTTTGACGATGATGTTTTCAAACTCTGCTTCACTGACCAGTCGTCCCTTTGCGTTCACCGTGAGTTCAAAAGAGACCTGGCCTTTCACGGGCTGCTGACCGATGGCACCCGCAGCGACTTGAACGTTCTGTTCGCGGATGGCATTGACGATGTCTGAAGAGGTCAGGCCGCGAGCGGCAGCTTTGTCGGGGTCGATCCAGACACGCATGGCATACTCACCACCGCCGAAGAGCTGAACCTGACCGACTCCTGGAAGCCGTGCGAGTTCGTCCTTCACATTGAGCGTGGCGTAATTGCGCAGATACAGTTCATCGTAGCGATCGGTAGGCGAAAGGATATGCACCACCATGGTGAGGTCCGGGGAAGACTTCACCGTGGTCACCCCAAAGCGACGCACTTCCTCGGGCAGCTTGGGCAGCACTTGTGAAACGCGGTTTTGCACCTGAACCTGGGCAAGGTCCACATCCGTTCCCAGCTTGAAGGTCACGGTCAGGGTCATCACACCGTTGGCCGTGCTCTGTGAGGACATGTAAAGCATGTTCTCGATGCCGTTGAGGATCTGCTCAATGGGCGAGGCCACCGTTTCTGCGATCGTCTTTGGGTTGGCTCCCGGATAGGTCGCGGTGACAATGACGGTCGGTGGGGCGACTTCGGGATACTCGGAGATGGGCAGTTGAAAAAGCGAGATCGTTCCGAGGATGAAAATCAGAAGCGATAACACCCCCGCAAAGATGGGGCGCGTGATGAAGAAGCGGGAGATGTTCATTGGTTCAAGGGGAGGAAGATGGATCGGGGCAGGGAATGACGAACGGGATGAAGCTAGAGAGGCTTGGCCTGTCCGTGCCTTAGGTGAGGTGTCTCTGAAGGTCGTGTTTTCGGGTGTCGATTTCCCATGGGGCATTCAGGGCACGGGAATCCCTTCATCATTCGAGCTGCGTTCGTTATTTGGCTTCCGCAGAAGCCGTCTCTTTGGTCGGCAGCTTGTCCACAGGGGCGACAGGCATTCCTGGCTGTGGCAGACGGGCCATGCCATTGACAATGATCTTGTCACCCGCCTTGACACCGCTGCGGACGATGCGTTTGCCATCAATGTTGGGGCCGATGACGATGGGTTTGTAAACGGAAAGCACGGGGCTGCTGGAATCGTTGATGCCGAGCACAAACTTGTTGGCCTGATCCGTCAGGATGCTTTTTTCATCGATGAGCAGCGCCGGGTATTTGGCGGTCATGGGGATGCGCACTCGGGCAAAAAGACCTGGAGTTAGCGAGCCATCGGTGTTGGGGAAAATGGCGCGCAGAACCATGCTGCCGGTGCTGGCATCCAGGCGATTGTCAAAGGACTCGACGTGACCTTTGTGACTGAAGACGGTCTCATTGGAGAGTTGCACTTCCACAGGCACCTTGCCTTGAGCATTGGTGAAGAGCTTGTTTTCGCGCTGGAGAGCTTGCAGTTTCAGCAGGCTGTTTTCATCAATGTCGGTGTAAACATAGACGGGGGCGACCGTGACGATGGTGGTCAGCAGGGTGGTGCCCGCCGTCACGTAGTTTCCCGTGGTGGTGTAGGCGCGGCTGATTCGGCCGGAGATCGGGGCGCGGACTTCGCTGTGTTCGAGTTCGATTTCGGCACTGTGTTCAGCAGCGCGCGCAGCCTCGAGGGCGGCTTCACCCTGCAGGTTCATCGACTCGCGCATTTCGGCCTGCTCTGGGGCGATGGCTTTGGCGGCGAGCAGGGCTGAGACGCGGTCATACTCGCGTTTGGCGGCGGTGGCATTGGCCTGAGCGCGGGAAACTTCGGCTTTGGCGGCGCGCAGCTTCGTTTGGAACGGGCGTTGGTCGATGGTGAAAAGGATGTCGCCTTTCTTCACCATTTCACCGGCCTGGAAATGCACCGCGATGATGTAACCGGAGACGCGGGGTTTCAATTCCACCGTTTCGACGGGTTCGATCCGCCCCGTGAATTCCTCCCACTCGACGAGCTCTCTGGACTCAACGGGCGCGAGCGTCACCGGAGCGGGGGGCATTTGCATGCCGCCTGGGCCACCTTGGGGGGCTTTGCCGCAGGCAGCGATGAGCAGGACGAGTGGGAGGAGGGTTTGGGGTTTCATTGCGGTTTCGGGGGGGATTCGGGAAGTTGACCAGTTGGTTAATTTGAGAGCGAAAAAAGTGGAATCGGGGTCAGGGAGTGTTGCTTTTGACACCAAGGATGATCATCGCTCCGGCCTCGAATTCATCGAGTCGGGTGAGGTCATTCCACATGCGTGCGTGAAGCAGAAGCCCTTCACTGTAGGCAAACACGATCCTGGCGAGGGCCATGGGATCGTGAGTGACGATGATTCCTTGGGCTTGCCCGTCACGAATTGCGCTTTCGTAATAGCGAATGAACTGGGAGAGCACTTCCTGGAGTTTGTCCCGTAGGCGTTCATCGACCGTGCTGATCTCTGCGCCGAGTGAATGAATGGGACAACCCAGGACTCGTCCGTGTTTTTTGAACAGGTCTTCCTGCTCTTGGCGAAAATTGCGGAAGCAGTTTAAAATCCGCTCCAGGGGCGGCACGACTGGCGAGAAGATCTGATCCAGTTCTTTGCGGTGCTCAGCCCAGCCGTGGTCAATGCCGGCAACGGCCAGAGCAGTCTTGGATTCGAAGAAGTGATAAAAGCTACCTTTTTTGACGCCAGCACGCTCACAGATCTGGTCCACCGAAGTGCTGCCATAGCTACCAATCCAGATCAGTTCGATCATGGCTTCGAGTAAGCGTTCTTTGGCGTCACTGGTTCTTCCCATGCGCCGGATATTGGCGATACTAGACGAGCGGTCAACTATTTTTTTGAACGGCCATCAACCGGGGTTCGGGGATCCTTTGAAGGATGATCATCGAGATCACCGCGAAACTGGCGGCGACGGCAGCAACCGTCTGAAAAGAATGGGTCCAGGCATAAACCTGGCCACTGATGAAGGTGGCTAAAAGGAGGGCGAAGACATTGCAGAACCCGAGAATGGCCTGGAGGGTCGAGCGGCGTTCCGCAGGGCAGAGTTCAGCGGCAAGAGTGAGGTCGCCGACTCGATCGATGAACAAACCAAAGCCGAGAGCGAAGTAAGCAAACAGGAAGCCCGTGAACGAGCCTGTGAAGGCGACCCAGGCGCAGAGAGCCAA
>JAIXVB010000245.1 GCA_027483245.1 Verrucomicrobiaceae bacterium
ATCTGCATGGTCTGCACGAAGCGGCGCTGGTTTTCATACTCGCCGGTCATTTTGTAGGTCATGCCTTCCCAGTCGATGGTCTTGAGCTTTTGCTCGACCTCCAGCACGAAGCCGCCGAGGTCACGGTCTTGCACATTTGCCTGCACATAGGAACGAAGGCGTCCGTTCTCGCTGGCGATCTCGTTGGCACCGACCTCGCGCGTGATCTTGGCAACCATGCCGAGGGGGATGTAGGTGACGGGTGCGGCGGTTGTGGGTGTTGCTGGTGCCTGGGCCGTCATGCCGCCGCTCATCGGCGGTGAACTTGATGCGCTCATGCCGGAACGTGCGGCGACGAGGATGCTGCTGAGCTTTTCGATGTCGTCACGCTCGCCGCGCTGCACTCGAATCTGAATGGGGAAGCGCTGACGGCCTTCAATGGTGGTGCTGACGTTTTTGCCGCCGATGGCGATCTCCACGGCATCGAGCACGTCCTTGGCGCTGAGGCCGTAGCGGGCCATGGCTTGGCGATCCACCTGCACATTGAGGTAGGGCTTGCCCTGCACGCGAGAGGGCGAGACGCCTGCCGCGCCTTCGATGCTGTTGATGAGTTTCTCGATCTCGAAGGCTTTGCGCTGAATGGCGTCGAGATTGTCGCCATAAATCTTCACGCCGACCTGCGCACGGATGCCGGTGTAGAGCATGAGGATGCGGTTTTCGATGGGCTGGAGAAAAGCGGGCACATAACCGGGCACTTGCTTCATCTTCTCGGTGAGTTCGGCTTTTAGCTTCTCCACTGTCATGCCGTCACGCCACGCTGGATTGCGTTTCACGCTCCAGCGGCCATCGGGGATGTATTCGGGCTTGAGCATGATGGTCGTCTCCAGCATCTCGGTGGGCGCGGGATCGGTGGCGGTTTCAAAGCGCCCCAGCTTGCCCGCGACAGACTCGACTTCGGGGGTGGCGGCGATGACGGTGTCCTGCCAGGACATGACGCGCTGGATTTCTTTGAGGCCGGTCTTAGGTATCATCACGGGCATGTAGAGCAGGCTGCCTTCATTGAGCGGCGGCATGAACTCTTTGCCAAAGCCGGTCACGACTTCGGCGAGGCGCGGATAGCCTGCATCGCGGAGTTGCTTCACAGTGGCGCGTGGCAAACCAAAAGCGGTGAGCAAGGCCACGCCGAGGATCATCATCGCCATGCCGATGACGGTTTTGCGATGACTCAGCGCCCAGTTCAGCGTCGGCTCATAGAGCCTAAGTAGGAACTTCATCACGACGTTGCTTTCCTCGGAATGAAACGGGCCGCGCACGAGCAGCGAGCACAACACCGGCACCAGCGTGACGGCGAGCAGCGTGGAGCCTATCATGGCGAAGGTCTTGGTGAAGGCGAGCGGGTGAAACAGTTTCCCTTCCTGCCCGCTGAGCGCAAAGACGGGCACGAAGGCGAGGATGATGATCGCCATGGCGAAGAAAATGGGCCGTCCGACCTGTGTGCAGGCGGCGAGGGTCACGTCCCATGTCTCTTGGGCATCCAGCCGCGCTCCCTTTTTGTGCTCGGCCTCCTCGCAGTGCCGGATGACGTTTTCCGTGACAACGATGGCGGCATCCACCAGCACGCCGATGGCGATGGCGATACCGGTGAGGGACATGATGTTGCTGGTGATGCCAAACTCCTTCATCAGCAGGAAGGAGATCAAAATGGAGATCGGCAGCGGCAGGGTGACGATGAGGATGCTGCGGAAGTGCCAGAGGAAGATGATGTGGGCGAGCGTGACGAGGATGAACTCCTCCAGCAGCGCGTGCTTGAGCGTCCCGATGGTGCTGTCGATGAGTTCGCTGCGATCATAGAAGGACTTGATGGTGACGCCCGGTGGCAGGCTGGGCGCGATTTGCGCGATCTTTTCTTTGATGCGCTCGATCACAGCTTTCGCGTTTTCGCCCGTGCGCATGACGACGGTGCCGCCCACGGCTTCATGCCCGTTCAAGTCCAGCGCACCACGGCGGAAGTCGCCGCCGATCTGCACGGTGGCGATGTCTTTCAAATAGACCGGTGTGCCTGCCATCGCCTTCACGGTGACGAGTTCGAGATCTTCCACACTGGTGACGAGGCCGATGCCGCGCAGCACGAACTCCGCACCGTTTTCCTCCACCACCTTGCCGCCGACATTGAGGTTGGCGCTCTGCACGGCGGTCATCACATCCATGAGCGTGACGTTGGTGGCACGCATTTTGGTGGAGTTCAGCTCCACCTGATACTGCTTCACAAAGCCGCCGATGCTCGCCACCTCGGCCACGCCCTGCACGCTGGCGAGCTGGTAGCGCACATACCAGTCTTGCAGTGAGCGCAGCGCGGCGAGGTCATAGCCGCCGTCTGCGACCTTGGTGGGATCGACATGGAAGTAATATTGATACACCCAGCCGAGGCCGGAGGCATCTGGCCCGAGCTGCGGCTTAACGCCATCGGGCATGGAGGCTTGCAGGTAGTTCAGCCGCTCCAGCACTCGTGCTCTGGCAAAGTAGGTGTCGATTCGATCCTCGAAGATGATGGTGATGAGCGAGAAGCCGAACATCGAAGTCGCCCGCACTTCCTTCACGCCCGCCAGACCTTGCAGCCCGGTGGAAAGCGGGAACGTGACTTGATCCTCGACCTCCTGCGGACTGCGCCCCATCCAGTCGGCATACACGAGCACCTGGTTCTCCGTGAGATCAGGGATGGCATCGACAGGCGTGAGGTAAATGGCACGCACGCCAAGCGCGATGAGCAGCAGGGCCGCACAGGCGACGAGGAACCTGTTTTTCAGGCTCCAATGAATGATGGCCTCAATCATGGCAGTGCCTCCCCTGGCTTGATCTCCTTCACGCACTCCAGCATGTCAGCGCCGAAGTAGGGATTGTGTCCGGCGCGTGTGCCGAGCTGAACCCAGCGGCCTTTGGCGGGGACGTTGGGGATGATTTGATCCACCATCATGCACTCCCACACTTTGAACTCGGGTGCGCCCTTGGCGGTGCGCAGCGGCTCGATCAAGGCGGTGACGGCGGTGGAAAAGGTGTGGAAGGCGATGCGTGCCTTCATGATGTCCGTGAAGCCGTGAAAGTGCCGCGCTTTGTCCAGCGCATCGAGTTGGGGCTTCAGGGCGTCGTTGGACTTCAGAGTGTCGATCAGCTCGCCGGTCTGCATCATCGCGGGTTCGCTGGCTTTGTTGAAGGTGGCGAGGTCGTCGGCGGAGAGGGCGGCAGCCATAGCGTCGGCCACTTTGATGAAGCTGCTGATGATTTGCTGCTGCGGTGCGGTGAGATCGGGCATCGCCATGGCGGGTGCCATCGGCTGCGCTGGCGACATGAAGGAGCGGTTCATCTCCGCCTGTCCATCAATGAGCAGGTTGCCATTCGTCACGATCTTGTCGCCGGGCTTGATGCCGGAAAGTATTTCCAGCAGCGAATCGCCGCGCCGCCCGATCTTCACCACGCTACGCGCATAGGCACCACCGCCTTGATCGACATAGACCACGGCCTCGGGGCCGGTCTGCATGACGGTGGACTTTGGCACGGTGAGCACTTCCGGCAGCTC
>JAIXVB010000376.1 GCA_027483245.1 Verrucomicrobiaceae bacterium
CGATTCGCGGTGAGCGTCGTCAAGGCGCTGCCCTGACGTGCCACGATGCTGTTGGTCCATGCGCTCTCACCACTGGTGTTGTAGGCTGTGAAACGGGTGATGGAAGGTTGAGCGCCTGCGACGCCTGCATCGACATCGGCGCTGTAGGTCGCAAAATCGAGCGAATCATTCGCTGCCGTGGCTGCATTGGTAAAGATGTAGGCAAAAGCAGGGCCCGTCTGACCTGCCGTGCCTGCTCCAACAATGATGCCGTTGGTTTGAATCGGCACCGTGCTGAAGATCACTCGGGCGCGTTGATTGCTCGTGCCGATACCCGTTTCAACCCCAGTCACTCCGAGATTTTGGAAGGCGAGCAAGGCTCCCACATCATTGCGGGAAAGCGCTCCACTGAAGGTCACCGCGTTCGTCTGGGCTGCGGCAGCGATGTCCGTGATGTAAGTATTGAGGCCACGATCCACGATCAAGTTCGTGACTTGCTCCGAGTAATTTGCAGCCGCCTGATCCACATCGAATTCCAGAATACCACCGCGCATGGTTAGGCTGGCAGCGTTGTTGATGCGGTCGGTGCTGTTGGAGGTGCTGGTGCTATTGAGGCGCAATTGAGCCGCTCCACCAATGATGATGGAAGACGTCGCCGTGAGTCGGCCTGCGGCGTTTCCAGCCAGAACTGTCTGTCCCTGCTCAAAGATACTGGCTCCCGTGTATCCAAGGTTCGAACCAATCGTCCAGACCGCAGAGCCACTCTTCGTCAAAGACAACGCACCGCCTCCCGTGCCATCAATCAAGTTACCACTGAAGGTGTTCGTAGTCGTGGTGTAGGTTCGCAGCGTCACAGGGGTTGCTGAACCATTGCGAATCGTGCCCGAAGAAGTATTCGGTGCCGCCAAGTTCCTGACCTGAATGCTGTTGCCATTGAGTTCCAGAATCGGGGCATTGACAGCGACGTTTGCGCGCAACGTCAAGTCCTGCATCACATTGGCGTTCAAAGCCCCCGCGTGAGTCAGGCGGACGAGGCCACCGTTCAAGTTTACACCCCCAATGAAGGTGTTGTTGCCACCGAGGATAAAGTTATTTTGCACATTGCCCGTTGAAGTGAAAGTCACGCCGCCCGTGCCTGCGATGGAGCTATTAAGAGTCGCAGTGATGGCCGTGCCGTTTTGGGCTGCCGAGATGATCCCTGGGGAACCATTGAAGTCCAATTGACCCGCGCCGCCGATGGTCGCGGATCCCGTGAAAAGCACAGCTCCGCCGGAAATCAGCAGATCAACACCGCTGGCGATGGTCGTCGTGCCACCCGAGACACGCAGGGAGTTGATCCGCACATTTTCAGACACGGATTCTCCTGCCGTGCTAACGTTTCGGGCCAAGATGGATCCACCCGCGATGCTGTTGTCATACTCAGCATCTGTCAAAAGACGCAGGCCATTCACATCGTGAGTCAGGAAGCCCGTGCCAGCCCCCGTGAGACTGGTGTCGCCAAGGGCAAAAGGCAGGATGCTTTGATGCGTCGTTCCTGCCGCACCACTGCTACCCAAGAAGTTGGTTAGACTGCCAATAACCACGCGTGTTGTGTCGGCTCCCGTGCCGCCCAGACCTTCGCCACGAATCAAAGCCGTGCCCGCATTGCTGCGAACGAGGCTCGACACATTCAACTGGGCTTGCCCACCCACGGCTGCATCCAGATTCAAAGTGCTACGACCATTGCTGAAGGTCAGCACATCCATCGTTTCCGTGTGGAAAGCCGAAGCTGCCGAAGGACCAAAGAACGTGAAGCTGGTCGATCCACTGAAGGTCACGTCGGCCAAGTCATTCAAATTGTTGGGATTGGCTGCCGCATAGGTCACCGCATTGCTGCCGATCACTAAAAACTCATCGCCACCATTGTTGTCTCCGATCGTGATCGTATTTGCGCTATTGATTAGACCTGTGAGTCCGCTGACTTCGAGTGTGCCCGTGCCGATATTTGTCGTCCCTGTATAACCCACGGTGCTATTGATGTGGAGGCGACCGAGACCACTTTTGGTCATGCCACTGGTGCCCGTGATATTGCCCTCAATGGTGAGAAGATCGGTCGCATTGGTGACCGAATACGTTCTCGCTGTCCCTCCCATGTTGAGGGTGACACCACTCTCGACCCGCCCGGTTGTTCCAGTCGCAGTCAGGGCATCAAACGTCAGCGTTCCTGAGCCCATGATGGTGCCGCCGCTGATCGTGATGTCATCAATCTGATCGTGAGTGAAGGAACCAATGTCCAAAGTCGCTCCAGCAGCAATCGCCGTGATGTCATCACCCACAAAGGCATTGGCAGCGCCAAAAACCAATTTCCCGCCAGTGATGGACAAGTCATAGTCGATGCTAGCGCCGGAGGTCGAAGTGCCGGTCAGAGTCCAGGTTCCAGTTCCAGCCTTGGTCACCACGATTGCCGAAGCAGTGCTCAAATCAGCGATCTCGCCATTGGCCGTGCCACTCAGTGTGAAGCTGTTGGTGCTGGTCACTTGATCCAATTTGAAAACCGCCCCTGAAGTGCCACTGGCCACCAGTTGACTGCCCGTTCCTGCGACGATGATATCGCGTGTGCCTGCAAGCGTGGTCGCCCCCGTAAACTCCAGAATACCCACCGCATCACCACCGGTGCCGTTGCCCAAGATGACTCGGTTCGCCGCTGCCCCCAGATTGTTGTCCTGAGTGAACAGAATGCGCCCATTGCCACTAGCGCGCAGACCACCTGTCGCCCCGCCATTGAACGTGCTGTTGTCGGCGGTGAGTTCGATGCCAGCGCCTTTGATATCCACAATCACATCCCCACTCCCCGACTTGCTCAGGACAGACTGGAAGACATTCCGATCTGTGGTCACCGCTGGATTGTCAAAACCACGAATGACCCGGGTTTGAAGCGTCGCCGTGTTGTTAAAATCGATGCTGTTTTGCCAAGTTAACACCCCGTCGGCTCCGCTCGAATTCAGCCAAAGTTCGCCCGTGCCCGTCACGAACTGCGGCGTGCTGTTCCAGATCAAAGCCGTGCCACCGCCGATGTTGACCGTCAGATCTCCTCCCACCGCAGCAAGGCCTCCACTCTTGTCATTGGCCCACTCCAGCGTGTTGCCGGTCGTGCCCAGAGACAGAGCAAAGGTGCCACTGGTTCCAAAACTGCTGTTGTTGAGAATCAGGTGTGCCGCGCCCAGGTTTCCCACCAGAGTTCCACCCAAAATATCATAACTGCCCGCAAAGTTGTTCGTGCCACCGATTCGCAGTGTGCCAAGACCTGTCTTCTGGAAAACGCCATTCCCGGCCAGGACAGCCTGAATGTCCAAATCAATCGTCGCAGCGTTGCTGTCTGCCACATTGAACACATAGGTTCCACTGCCGATGTCAAAGATGCCAGGGCCCTGAATGACCGCTCCGAGTGGGTTGTTCGTGGCTAAATAAGTAGTGCCGCTGCTGGTGATGGTGCGCCCCGTTCCGATGTTCAGCACACCCGAGGTATTCGCAGCGCCACCACCAAGGGTCAGTGCCCCAAAGGCCATGTCCACCGCACCTGCGATGTCCAAAGTGCCGGCATTCACAGTCACGACAGGATTTGCCAAACCACCCAGCGTAGTTGTCCCCGTCAGACGCAAGGTTCCCGTGCCGGTGGTGCTGTTCACCGTCGTCGCTCCAGTGTAATTATTGGATCCACTGAGAGTCCAGATTCCAGCGCCTGTCATGGCAAGGCTCATTTGTTCAAGGGGGGCACCTGCGTCGCCATTGTTGATGCTGCCAGTGACCTCCCCATCCCCTGCCCCCAGCAGCGTCAACTCACGTGCACTGGTGTTTGTTTCATTCGAGATGATGCCGGAGAGCGTGAGTTTACCCGCCTGAGATTCGATGCCATAAAATCCACCGCCGGTGGTAAATCGGATGTTCCCGGTCCACGTGTTGTTGCCACTTTCGTTGATGAAACTGGCACCATTTGAGGTAGCACTCTTGGCTCCCATAACCACCTGCTCCGCAGCATAGGTGGTGTTACCAAAAAGCACCAAAGCAGCACTCACGCCACCTCCAGCAATGGTGGTAGCACCTGTTGTGCTACCCAGCGCATTCGCGTGTCCCAGACGGAGGCGACCATTGTTCACGTTGGTCGCGCCCGTGTAGGTGTTGTCGGCATTGATTTGCCAAGTATTCGCATCTGATTTGTTAAGCCCGAGAGTACCATTCGCTCCATCCGAAAGCACGCTGTTCAAAGTATTGACGATCGAGATCGCAGAGGATCCTTGCAACGTCAGCGCTTTATTGCCAGCGCCTGCATTCATCACGACTCCGTTGATCACCAGCGCACCTGTGCCATCTGCATCCAGACTGCCTCCACTCGTGGTGCCCACGAGATCCAAACGACGATCTGTGCTGTGACCCGAACCTGTATAACTCAAAGTACCCGCGGTCGTGGTCGAACCCACTTTGATCGCTCCATTTTCTGCCGTTGTCGGTGCCCCCAGAGCAGATGCACCACTGCCGACATTGCCAATGCTGTTGAAGCTAAGCACACCATTGCGCACCTCAGTGATTCCCGTGTAGGTATTGGAACCGCTCAACGTCACCGTGCTGGTGGTGCTCTTCACCACCGTCGATGTGCCGGCCAAGTTCGCGCTGATGACCCCGCGCTGGAGATCAAAAATCTGATCATTGCTCGTCAAAGTGCCCGTGCCGGTGATGGCCGAGCCTGCTGCATTGGCGAGGGTTACGCGTCCCACCGTGGCATTGAAACCTTGCAGGTCCAAGGCTCCATTGTTGACGACGAGATCACCGTTATTGATGGCCTGATTCACACCCATCTGGAGGGTGCCACCGGTGACCGTGGTGATGCCAGTCGCGGTCGATGCCGCATTCAGCGTCAGTGTACCCGCTCCTGATTTGGTGAAGCTTCCAGCCAAGCTGCCAAGGTTCGCAAACCCTGCATTCAGAGCCGCGTTCGCACCATTGGTATCGATGCCACCAGCTCCGAGCCCCAGCTGAATGCTGCTGCTGCGATTAAAACTGTCCGTGAAGTCAGGACTGAAACGCAGGGTGCCTCCAGCGAGCACCAGTTCTGCACTGCCTGTCGAACCACCGATGCCACTCCATGCTTGAATTTGGGTGATGCCTTCATTCAGCGTTGTTGTGCCCGTGTAGGTGTTCACTCCGGTGAGAATCAGCAACCCAAGGCCCGACTTCGTGAGCTTGGTGTTGCCAGAAACCGAATCCACAATCGGTGAGGCAATTGTCACGCCTGCCGTGGCATGATTGTTTTGATAAATGATCAACTCATTGCCTGCCGAAGCTGAAACGGTCGGACCTGCACGGATACCTGCCTCAAATCCACCCAGCGTGAGCCCCTGGGGTGTCGCTGTCACCACACCTGCGCTATCCACGGAAGTAAACAACAACGCACCACTCGTCAGCGTCAGTTGCTGACCTGCACCACTGCCCGTGACGTTCACCGCCGTGGTCGTGGAAGCATTGTTGAGCACCAGCGCGTTGACTGTTTTACCAGAAAGACTGGTGAGATCCTCCGTCAATGACTCTCGCGCATTCGCCGTCGCAACCGCTGCCGAGTAGGTCGAATATTCGCTGGTGAAACTGAGCGGGCGCAGGCTGTGATTGGTGCCAGTCTGGTAGGTCACCAGACTGTTGCCCAATTGCAGGTTGGTGCCTGTGGTCAAAACGTTGCTTCCCAGGTCTCTGCCGATCGCCCAGGGCACGATGCTGATCGTTGGATTGCCTGCTGCACCACCGCCGCCGATTTGATTGGCCGTCATGAAGGCAGCCTCAGCCGTGGTGTTCATCGCAAAGCGAGTGCGTCCCGCGCTGCTCGCACCGAGATTGGTTCCACGAACGTCCAGAGTCGCACTGTTGCTGCGATTGAAGGTGTCGAAGGTCAACTCCGTGAGAGAACTGGTGTTGGTGGCTGCGGAACTGACATCAAGAGCGGCATAGCTAGCACCCGAATTCAGATTCAAGGCTCCCACATCTTCACTGCGCGTGGCATTTTGATCGTTGCGAGTGCCGATCCCACGGAAAGCGACCTGACCAGACCAGAAACCATTGCTACCGTTGACGATGATCGGCGCGGTGTTGTTGAGGCGATCGCTGTCACCGCTACTGCTTCCGTTGTCATCGAGCAAAAGCGTGCCGGTTGGGTTCAGGGTCACCGAACTCGCCGCCGTGAAGTTGGCTACGTTGTTGCTGCCGAAAAGGATGAGGCCGCTATTGGCAATGAAATGTCCCGTGAATCCAGGACTGGCCAAGCCAAAGCCCAGATTGCCAGCGGTTCCTTGTTTGATCAGCGTGCCGCTGCCTGTGAGCGCACCACTGAATGTCTGTGAGCTTGTCTGATTGACCGTCAAGGTATTGGTCCCCAAAGCGATACCACCGCCATCAGCGCCACCACCAACGAGACTGCCGATGGTTTCGTTCGCGTTGAGCTGCAAGGTCACCCCTGTACCCGCCTCAATCGTCACCTGCGAAGTATCGCCAATCGCATTTCCACCCGTGACGATCAGCACGCCTTCATTGAGCGAAGTCTCACCTGTGTAATCATTGTTGGCTGAATCTAAAATCAAGGTTCCTGGGCCATTCTTGGTCACCGCCAAGTTGCCACGAATCGCTGAACTGACGATGAACGCCTGGGTTGGGTTGAACTGATGAAAATGCAGTTGGCCATTCGAACTGATAAGCGTGCCGCCCTCAAGGCTCGCCGCATTTGCCGCGATGTTAGCGCTGGTCAGCACGCCACCACTGCCAATGTTTAAATAACGACTGACATTCACCGTCGATGTCGCAGGCGCATTGTAGGTTAGGCTGTTGATACGGATGGAATCCGCCAGGGTGCCTGAGTAACCCACGCCAGTACCATCCGTCACGTTTTCGTTCGAAGACCAGGTCGCGATGTCATCTTTCTCGAGGGCGGTTGCCGCAACGAGGTTGTTTGCGCCATCATTCATCGCGAAGGCACCGCCATTAACGGTGAGATGTCCACCCAAGATGCCGTTGGTATTGGTGTTTCCGGCACCAATCTTGATCGAGCCCAACGCGGGCAAGACAAAATCCACCGCGCCACCCACCGAAGGCACCGCGAGCGTCCCGAGCACCAAATCCACACCCGGTCCGCCATTCGAGTTCACGATGATTTTTGTCGATCCTTTGGTGATGCTCAAACCATTGACCGTCTCTGTCACCAGCGAGGAAGCATTGCCGATCAGACGCAAGACACCGCCGCCAACCGAGAGCGCCGCGCTGTTGCTGAGCTTCGTCCCAATATTCGAGGTGTAGTCGAGCTGCAATTCACCTTCGCTCAACGTGGTGATGCCGGTGTAGCTGTTGTCACCTTTGAAGACGAGCACCCCATTGCGGGTCTTGGTAACACCACTGGCCGCCCCCCCATTGGCGATTTCTGTTTCGATCACCAGTTCGGTGGCTGTTGCTGTGGAAGGTCGGATGTCAAACGTGCGTGTCGCATTCAGCCTCAGAATGCCCGTGCCGGTGATGGTTCCGGTGCCTGAATTATTGTTATTTCCAGCCGTGATCACTCCCCCGCCTAGGTTGTAATTGGCCCCATTCAAATCGAGCGTCGCTGTTGCACCCGTGATGCCCGCATTCAGCATCGTGATCGCATTGGCTCCAGTATTCGTGACATCCATTCGAATGGTGCCCTGATTGAAGTTCAAGGTGTTGGTGAACGTGTTAGCCCCTGAAAAGACCAGCGTGCCGTTGCCATTCTTGGTCAGAACACTGGAACCAGAGCCGCCATTCTGAATCACCCCGGCAATTGCTGTCGCTCCTGTGCCCGTGCTCACCGTCAGCGTTCGACCCGTCGTGCCTTCAGTGAGGCTGATGATGCCGAGATTAACTCCTGCAGCGTTGGTGTTGTTGATCGTCAGCGTTCGGTTGCCAGCGCTGTTGAGAATGCCGCCGGTGAAGCTCACCAAACCCGTGCCATTCACAGTCAGCGCGTTGGTAATCGTTGTCAGTCCTCCCACCGTCAGCGTGCCTGCTCCCGTGTGATTCACCGTCGCTGCGCCATTGACCGCAAAGGGACCCGCCACCAAGAAATTACCCGTTCCTGCAAGTGTTACCGTGTTACCACCCGTCGATAAAGTGCCGCCCAGCGTGAAAACATTCGCACTGTTGTTGGTCCAGGTCTGAGTGCCCCCCAGCGTCAGTCCTGCATTGATCGTGTGAGCCCCTGTGCCCGATTCCAAAAGAATACCCGATGTCCCCGTCGTGAGCGTGTTGCCTGCATTGATCGTGATGTTCGCAGCTGCATTGGCATTGAATTCTAAACCGCGCACGCTGCGGTCCGCACCGCCGAGAGTGGTGATGGAATTGCCTGCAAAACCCGTGATGTTAAAACCCACCACGTCGGTCGTCAGAGGCAGTGCGCCTGAAGACCAATTTCCCAAGGTTGCCCAACTACCATCCACATCGCCATCCCAGGTGATCGTCGGCACCGCCAAAGCGGGTTGCACGCCGAGACTCAAGGCTAAACAACCAGCAATCACGCGGCTAGGCCAATTTTGGAGCGAGGGAATTCGAATCATAGGGACAGATCTATGGGCATACGGACGACCTCAGCACGCAGGAACGGCTGAAATCACGCGATGCCCCAATGGGGGTTGGGGAAACGGGGGCAAAGATTATCACCCTTTCGGGCTGGGCATCAACGTCAAAAGTGACGCTTCGTTGCAGACTTTATTGGGAACTTTTTTGCCGTTCTAATCGCTGTTCACCCGCCAGCAGTTCCCCGACTAAAAAGAGCGATCCCGCTACTAGCACGCGCTCAGGAAATTTGGCAGCCAAATCTAAGGCCTGATCTAGGGTTGGAGTCAATTGACTCGTTGCCTCAGGATCCGCCTCCGCCAGGGCAGATTTCAGCGCATCCAGGGGCACCGAACGAGGTGAATCAAAGCGCGTCAGGATCCACCGCTTGGCGATCTCTGCCAGGGGCCACATCACCTCCACGAGTTCCTTGCCCGTGGATCCACCAAAGATCAGCGTGGCTTTTTCTCCCGGAAACTGTGTTTTCCAGGTCCAGGCCAGAGCCAGGGCCGCATCGGCATTGTGCGCCCCATCCAAAATCAGACCTCCCTCGTGCAAGCTCTGGAATCGCCCCGGCCAGACGACTTCGGCCAATCCCGCCTCCGCGATCACCGCCGGCACCCGAATTCCAGCCTCACGCAGGGCGACCAGGGCCAACGCGGCATTCCAGCCCTGATGCGGACCGACGAGGCCCAGCTCAACTTCCGTCACTGGCCCATCGACAACGATGAGTTCTGCTTTCAATCTCTCGGCCGTCTGCGTGATCACTTTCAGTGCCGTTTCTTCTTGCGGCGCGATGACCACTGGCACGCCTGCTTTGATGATTCCTGCCTTCTCCGCAGCGATCTTTGCCAGCGTGTCTCCCAGCTGCTCCTTGTGATCCATGCCCACACGGGTGATCACACTGACCTCTGGCGTCAGCGCATTGGTGGCATCCAATCTTCCACCCAGACCCGTCTCCAGAATCACCCAGGTCACTCCTCGTTGACGGAACCAATCGAGCGCCAAGGCCAGGGCCAGCTCAAAAAAAGTCGGATGCGGATCCCAATCTGCGACCAGGGTGCGCAGCTTTGCCAAACCGGCCTCGATCTCTTCATCCGTGATCTCTCTTTCGGCATCGCGAATGCGTTCATTGAAGCGAATCAAGTGTGGCGAGGTGAAAAGCCCCGCATTCAGGCCCGAAGCTTTCAGAACCGAATGCATGAAGGCACAGGTGCTGCCTTTGCCATTCGTGCCAGCCACGTGGATGAACTTCATCGATTCCCCAGGCAAATCGAGGGCGGCGAGCAGCTTGTGCACATTCTCGAGGCCGAGTTTAATGCCATAAAGCTGAGTGCTGTAGAGCCAATCGAGAGCGGAGACGGGTGACGCAGGTGAAGTGTTCAAGGGGATCAGTGTATGCAATGCCAGGGCTGCCTCGGCAATCAATCTCTCATCTCAGACCGCTCATTCCAGCCTCCGAGCTGACTCAACACCGCCAGAGTCGTGATCGCCGCCGTTTCAGCGCGCAAAATCAGCGGACCCAGCGTGACGGGTGTGAACCCCGCCTGCTCCGCCAAGAGCTCCTCACCTGCCGTGAAATCTCCCTCGGGGCCGATGACCACAAACGCGGCCCCGCTCGACAGACCCAGGCTCACTTCACGCAGCGTTCGACTTTTTTCACTGAGCGCGGGCAGGATTTTCACTCCCTGGCTCGGCAGGGCCTGAATCGCTGAGGCAAAGGCACAGGGCAGTTCCAGTCGCGGCAGCCAAGGCGTGTGGCATTGCTTGGCAGACTCGATCATGTGTCGGTGCCATTTCTGCATCTTTTTCTCCAAATGCTCCCCCGTCAGATGCACCACCGTGCGCTCGGTGATGACGGGCTGCACACTAGCCGCGCCCAGCTCCACTGCCTTTTCTAGCAGCCACTCCCAGGGCTCCGCCTTGATCAGCGCCGGCAGCAAATGCACCTGCATGTCCAGCGGCGGATGTTGCCACTCGCGTAGCATTTGAAGACTCACTTCCGCTTTCCTGACCGCCGTGATCTGGCTCAGGGCCACCCGCCCTGCGCCATCGAAGATTTCTACCTCATCGCCCACCGTTTTGCGCATCACACGTCCACAGTGCAAGGCCTCATCCCCCCTCAGAGACAGGCTTTCAGCACGCCAATCGACAGCAGGGAGATAAAAACGGGGCAATGACATGAACGTTACCTTTCAACAACCCCAGGATGAATCAACCCACTGAAAGCACCCTCTTTCAGTCCCTCTGCGGCCGTATCAAGTGATCTCACATGGAATTTCCCTTTGCGCCAAAGAGAGGTATCCCACATACATCCGCCCCGTTCTTTCGCCCCCAAAAACCAATCCCTCACACCCCATGCCCACCTACGACTACGAATGCCAGACGTGCGGCCACCAGTTCGAGGCCCGTCAGTCCATGAAGGACCCGCACCTCACCGACTGCCCCGTGACTGGATGTGTTGGCCCCGTGAAGCGTAAAATCGGCCTCGGCTCCGGCTTCATTTTCAAAGGCAACGGTTTCTACATCACCGACTACCGCAGCGACTCCTACAAAGCAGCAGCGAAGAAAGACTCCGAGGGCTCCAGCTCCTCAAGTTCATCGACGCCCAGCCCTGCACCTGCCGCCACCCCACCTGCTCCGACCAAGACCGCAGGTAGCTGAGGTGACAACCACCCCGCCTTCATTACTGCTGGCATTCACGCTGCGCTGCCGCTAAGCTGACACTGGGTCGGCCGGAGTGGTCGCTCGACGGGAGGTCGTTCGCGGCTTTTGCAGACGAGAGGAAAGTCCGGACACCACAAGGCAGCGTGCCGCGCGCAAGCGTCGGAGGTTCTGGGGCAACCCAGGGCAATGGAAAGTGTCACAGAAAACAAACCGCCCCGCAGCGCTCGTCAGAGCAAAGCAGGGTAAGGGTGAAAAGGCGGGGTAAGAGCCCACCGCTCCGACAGCAATGAAGGAGGCATGACAAACCCCACGCGGTGCAAGACAGAACAGGAGAAAGGCCCGCCTGGCCGCAAGCCCTCGCAAGGGGGTGGATAACTCCGGGTAATAGTCGCATCCTGCCTCGCAGGAGTCGGCCCTCCGCTTGCGGAGAGCCGTCAGATAAATGACCACGCTGGAAGTCGCGAGACGGAAGGCACAAAATCCGGCTTATGAAGGCCGACCCACTTTTTC